>NZ_JBHWJT010000001.1:0-208126 GCF_042731325.1 Streptomyces sp. NPDC059866
TGAGTTCTCAAGGAACGGACGCTTCCTTCGTACTCACCCTCGCGGGCTTTCCTCCGGGCGCTTCCCTTCGGTCTTGCGTTTCCGACTCTATCAGATCTTTTTCCGATCCGATTCCCAGTCGGCGGGATTTGTCTTGGGCTTGTGGGCTTTCGCCCGTCGGCCTTTCGACATTCACTACGTTAGCCGATTCCCCCGCCCGATTCATAATCGGGGTTCTGCGGGTTCGAATTCAGGCATGCAGGCACACCGGAATCGACCCCGCTGAGGGGTTCTCGTAAGTAGTGGGTTGGCCGCTCCGGCTGCTGACAATCGCAGTACCCGGTTCAGCGGCTCGGGCTACGTTACGCACCTTCGAGAGCGGAGTCAACTTCGGCGGCGCCTCGGGACGTGGGCCCGATAGGGGCTCACCGTGGGGTCGTTGGCGATCCAGAAGCGCCAGGGGTGGACGTCCCCGTTGCCACCGTCGCCGGCCACGCCGGTCCGAGGACCATTACGCACCTGGTCAGGGGTGACCGGGGTGCCGGCGAGCACCTTCAGTGGTGTCTCGCCGGAGGCGCACGCGTCCGTGCCGTCCAGGGCGCGGCCCACGTCCAGGGCCGTGGCCAGCCGGGCGGGTCCTTTGGCCAGTTCCTTGTCGTTTCGGGCCGATAGTCGACGGCTGCGGGCCAGCTCGGCACCCTCGATGATCTCGCCGGCGCGGAGCAGGACGGCGCTCGCCTGTCCGTCCGGGCCGCACACCAGATTCATGCAGTGCCACATGCCGTAGGTGAAGTAGACGTACACATGGCCGGGCGGCCCGAACATCACGTCGTTGCGGGCCGTGCGGCCGCGATAGGCGTGGGAGCCGGGGTCGTTCGGGCCGTCGTAGGCCTCGACCTCCGTCAGGCGCAGGGTGATCGGACCGTCCGGGGTCGTGCGTACGAGGAAGCGGCCGAGGAGGTCGGGGGCCACGTCCAGGACGGGCCGGTCGAAGAATCTCCGGGGCAGGAGCGTACGGTCGGGGGTCGCGATCATGCCGTCCGAGGGTAGTGCAGACGGCTGGGTGCAGCGGGGTGGTCAGGGGACGTTCGCCTTGCCAGGGTGGGGCGCGGAACCGGTCGCGGCCGGATCGCGTTTGTAGTGATCAGAGACGTTAGTGAACGAGGGAGAGACATGGCGTTCAAGAAGCTGCTCGCGAGTCTGGGGGCCGGCGGCGCTTCGGTCGAGACGGTGCTGACCGAGGTCAACGTGGTTCCGGGCGGTGTCGTCCAGGGTGAGGTGCGGATCCAGGGCGGGTCCGTCAGTCAGCAGATCGAGGCACTGTCGGTCGGTCTGCAGGCCAAGGTCGAGGTCGAGGGTCAGGACACCGAGTACAAGCAGGACATCGAGTTCACGAAGGCACGGCTGGGCGGTGCCTTCGAGCTGCAGGCGAACGCCGTGCACGCGGTGCCGTTCGGGCTGGACATCCCCTGGGAGACGCCGATCACGATGATCGACGGTCAGCCGCTGCGTGGCATGCACATCGGTGTGACGACCGAGCTGGAGATCGCGCGTGCGGTGGACTCCGGTGACCTGGACCCGATCAACGTGCATCCGCTGCCGGCGCAGAAGGCGATTCTCGACGCCTTCATCCAGCTGGGCTTCCGTTTCAAGAACGCGGACATGGAGCGCGGGCACATCCGGGGTACGCGCCAGAAGCTGCCGTTCTACCAGGAGATCGAGTTCCTTCCGCCGCAGCAGTACCGTGGGCTGAACCAGGTGGAGTTGAGCTTCGTGGCCGACGAGCAGGCCATGGACGTCGTGCTCGAGATGGACAAGAAGCCGGGGCTGTTCAGCGAGGGCAGCGACACTTTCCGGTCGTTCCAGGTGGGGTTGCACGACTACCAGGGCACCGACTGGGTGGCGTATCTCAACCAGTGGCTGTCCGAGGTCGGCAGCAAGCGCAACTGGTTCTAGGCTCAAAGCCCACTGAACCATCCGATCAGGAGGTACCGAGGTGACCGAGCTCAAGAGGCGGCCGCTCCCCCACGACTTCCATCCGCCCGTGCCGTCGTTCACGGTCACGAGTGAGGACGTCGAGGAAGGCGCGACGCTCAAGGACGCTCAGGTCTACGCGGCCGGCAACACGTCACCGCACCTGCGGTGGGAGGGCTTCCCGTCCGAGACCAAGAGTTTCGCCGTGACCTGCTACGACCCGGACGCCCCGACGGGGAGCGGCTTCTGGCACTGGGTCGTGTTCGACATCCCGGTGTCGGTGACGGAGCTGCCGGCGGGTGCGGGCAGCGGGAAGTTCGAAGGGCTGCCGGAGGGTGCCGTACAGGCGCGCAACGACTACGGCACGAAGGACTTCGGCGGTGCCGCGCCGCCGCCCGGGGACGGGCCGCACCGGTATGTGTTCACGGTGTACGCCGTCGACCAGGAGAAGCTCGGTGCGGACGCGGACGCCAGCCCGGCCTTCGTGGGCTTCAACCTGCGGTTCCATACGCTGGCGCGCGCCCAGCTGATCGGTGAGTACGAGGTGCCCGCCACACCCTGACGTTCACCGAACGTTTGCCCGCCTCTGGTCTTGGACGTGATCAGAGGCGGGCATTTTTGTTGCCGGGGGTCACGGGGACACCCCTGTGGAGCAGCAGATATTGCGTTGTCCATCTCGGCGTGCACGGCCAGAGTTGATCCCAGCCCGCCATGGGGTGGGCCGGTGCACACGGGAGGTGGGCTGGTTATGCGGGACACGCTGGTTCTGAACGCGAGCTTCGAGCCGCTGTCGACGGTGACGTTGAACCGAGCCGTCGTTCTGGTGCTTCAGGACAAGGCCGTCGTCGAGCAGGCCCACCCCGAACTGCGTATGCGCGGAGCCGCGGTCGACATACCGGCGCCCCGGGTAATCAGGTTGTGCAGGTATGTCCGGGTGCCGTTCCGAAGACAAGCGCCGTGGTCGAGGCGGGGTGTCCTGGTGCGGGACCGGCACAGGTGCGCGTACTGCGGGCGGCGGGCGACGACCGTGGACCACGTGGTGCCGCGGTCGCAGGGTGGTCAGGACACCTGGCTGAACACGGTCGCTTCGTGCGCGGAGGACAACCACCGGAAGGCGAATCGGACGCCGGAGGAGGCGGGGATGCCGTTGCTGCGGGAGCCGTTTGAGCCGACGCCGACGGACGCGATGCTCTTGGCTTTGGCGCAGGACGACTTCGAGGCGTTGCCTGAGTGGCTGGCGCACTCGGCTGCCGCCTAGACCGTAGGGCTGCGGGTTTTGTTGACCTGCGGGCCGTATGTGGTTGATCGCGCAGTTCTCCGCGCCCCTGAGGGGGGTGTGGGGAACTGCGCGTTGTGAGGCGGCCGTCAGTCGATGCTTGGCTTCTCTCGGCGCTCGGCGCCTGCGCCTGCGTGGCCCGAGGAGCCCGAACCTCCTGCGTTCGGGGCGAAGTTGCCCATCGCGCCGGACAGCCCCTTGAGGGCGTCGCCGATTTCGCTGGGGACGATCCAGAGCTTGTTGGCGTCGCCCTCGGCGATTTTCGGGAGCATCTGGAGGTACTGGTAGGAGAGCAGCTTCTGGTCGGGGTCGCCGGCGTGGATCGCCTCGAAGACCGTACGGACGGCCTGGGCCTCGCCCTCGGCGCGCAGTGCGGCGGCCTTGGCCTCACCTTCGGCGCGCAGGATCTGGGACTGCTTCTCACCCTCGGCGCGCAGGATTTCGGACTGCCGGACACCTTCGGCCTGGAGGATCGCGGCGCGCTTGTCACGGTCGGCGCGCATCTGCTTCTCCATCGAGTCCTGGATGGAGGTGGGCGGTTCGATCGCCTTGAGCTCGACGCGGTTGACGCGGATGCCCCACTTGCCGGTGGCCTCGTCGAGGACGCCGCGCAGGGCCGCGTTGATCTCCTCGCGTGAGGTGAGGGTGCGTTCCAGGTCCATGCCGCCGATGATGTTGCGCAGCGTGGTGACGGTGAGCTGCTCGATCGCCTGGATGTAGCTGGCGACTTCGTAGGTGGCGGCGCGGGCGTCGGTGACCTGGTAGTAGATGACGGTGTCGATGTTGACCACCAGGTTGTCCTGGGTGATCACCGGCTGCGGCGGGAACGGAACGACCTGTTCGCGCAGGTCGATGCGGTTGCGGATGGTGTCGATGAACGGGACGACGATGTTGAGGCCCGCGTTCAGCGTCCGCGTGTAGCGGCCGAAGCGCTCCACGATGGCGGCGCTGGCCTGCGGGATGACTTGGATCGTCTTGATCAGGGCGATGAAGACCAACACCACCAGAATGATCAGGACGATGATGACCGGTTCCATCGTCGTTCCCCGTACCCTTCTTCCGCCTCGGCGCTTTCGGCAGTTCTTATGGTGCAGATCTTATGGCTGTTGAAGATCTTGCTGGTCGAGTCTGACAGACCGTCGCGCAGCTCGTGCGGTGTTCGGTCACCTTGCGTCGTGCGAGGTCACATGACGATCGCCGTGGCACCCTCGATGTCCACCACGTCCACTTCCTGGCCTGCCTCGAAGGTGCAGTCGGCGTCGAGGGAGCGTGCCGACCAGACTTCACCGGCCAGTTTGATGCGTCCGCCGGAGCCGTCGACGCGCTCCAGCACGACGGCTTGTCGGCCTTTCAACGCCTCTACGCCGGTGGCGAGTTGGGGGCGTTGTGCACGGTGCCGGTTGGCGATGGGCCGTACCACCGCGATGAGGGCCGTCGAGACGACAGCGAAGACCACGACTTGGAAGACGGCGTCACCGCCGAAGATGCCGGCGGTCACCGAGGCCGCGATGGCGCCCACCGCGAGCATGCCCAGTTCGGGCATCGCGGTGATCACGAGTCCAATGCCGAGCCCCGCCGCTCCGATCAGCCACCACAGCCACGCGTCGATTTCCACACGGTCATGGTAGGACCGCGGAACGTGCGCGGACAGGGCGCGATCAGGTTGGCAGGTGTTTCTTACCCGTCTTTTTGCGGGTACTTCACCGGCTCAGGACAGCGGGAGGCCCTGGGCGGTCCAGCGGTCGCCGACCTGCTCGACGACGAGTGGGAGGCCGAAGCAGAGGGAGAGGTTGCGGGAGGTGAGCTCGAGCTCGAGGGGACCGGCGGCGAGGACCTTGCCCTGGCGGATCATGAGGACGTGGGTGAAGCCGGGGGCGATCTCCTCCACGTGGTGGGTGACCATGAGCATCGAGGGGGCGATCGGGTCGCGGGCGAGGCGGCCGAGACGGCGTACGAGGTCCTCGCGGCCGCCGAGGTCGAGGCCGGCGGCGGGCTCGTCGAGGAGGAGCAGCTCGGGGTCGGTCATCAGGGCGCGGGCGATGAGGGTGCGCTTGCGCTCGCCCTCGGAGAGGGTGCCGAACTTGCGGTCCAGGTAGTCGGACATGCCGAGGCGGTCCAGGAACGCGCGGGCACGCTGCTCGTCGATCTCGTCGTAGTCCTCGTGCCAGGCGGCGGTCATGCCGTAGGCGGCGGTGAGCACCGTCTGCAGGACGGTCTGGCGCTTGGGGAGCTTGTCGGCCATGGCGATGCCGGCCACGCCGATGCGGGGGCGCAGTTCGAAGACATCGGTGCCGGGGGTGCCGAGGGTTTCGCCCAGGATGGTGGCGGTGCCCTTGCTGGGGTAGAGGTAGCTCGAGGCGACGTTGAGGAGGGTGGTCTTGCCGGCGCCGTTGGGGCCGAGGATGACCCAGCGCTCGCCCTCCTTCACCGACCAGGAGACCTGGTCCACCAGAGCCCGGCCCTCGCGGACCACGGATACGTCCTGAAGCTCCAGAACATCGCTCATGAGCGCGTTGTCTCCCCTTGCAGTGTGGCCAGTCTCGGCTGTCGCGTACGCCTGTGGCTCGGTCTGCCGCGCCGGTGGGCGCAGCCCTCAAGGAAATCTACGCCACCGGTCCGCCGGTCCATTCCCTCGGTCCGGTACTTAGGGTGGAGGCATGCTTTCGGAACCGCGCTCTGGGCGCCTTGCCGCTTGGGGAAATGCCCTTCTTGCCGGACTTGTCTCGCCGGACGACGCCGTGCTCGCCGTCGTCGGGGACGATGCTGTGCACCGGGTGGAGGGGCTGCCGGGTGAGTCGGCGCCGGTCGGGCTCACGCTTGCGCTGGGGCGGCTGCGGGCGCTCGGGGTGACCGGGCTGCGGGTCGCACTGCCGGCGCCGGGGCATCCGCTGGGGCTGAGCGGGCCGCCGGAGTTCAATGCGCGGGCGCTGGACGCCGAGGAGGCGGTGATCTGCCACGGCGGTGCGCTCGGGCTGGTGCCGGAGGTGTACGAGGCCGGGCCCGACGGTGATGTCCATGTCGAGGTCGTGTGGCATGTGCTGCCGGTGCGGGAGGCGCCGCCGGCCGATGTGCCGTCGCTCGGGGAGGCGGAGCGGGAGCTGGCGGAGGCGCTGCGGGAGGCGACCGAGGTGCTGACGCGGCTGGACGTGGCCGGGTCGGGGCCGGTGGCGGAGGCGGCGATCGATGCGTACCGGGCGCGGGCCGAGCGGGGGCGGGAGGCGTTGGCGCCGGGGTATCCGGGGCGGGCCGTGCGGGTGCTGGAGCTTGCGCAGCGGGTGGGGATGCTGATCTCGGTGGCGCGTGAGAACGGGCACGGGGGTGCGGTGAGTGCGTCTGAGATGGCGGCGCGGTCTGAGGCGTTGCGGCCGGTGGAGCGGGTGGCTCGGCGGGCGCAGGTCGCGGCGTACAACTCCGTTGTGGAGGAGCGGGAGCGGGGCGTGAGGTGAGGGTCGGTCGGTTGCTGTGGTGACCGGTGTTGGTGCGGGGGGGCTGGGTGCGCAGCCCGGCGCTGACGAGGTGCCGCCCGCGCCCACCCGTGCCGCCCTGGGCGGCACGACTGCCCGCGGACCGACGGGGTGGCGGGTGCCGCCCGCGCCCACCCCTGCCGCCCTGGGCGGCACGACTGCCCGCGGACCGACGGGGGCAAAACTGACCGGCCTCCCGGAGGGAATCCGGGAGGCCGGAGGTCACTGCGGCTTTGCTGTGGACGTCAGCGGTTGATGCCCAGGTTGCCGAAGGCCGGGTTCAGCACGCCGATGACGTTCACGCTGTTGCCGACCGCGTTCACCGGGATGTGCACCGGGGCCTGGACGACGTTGCCCGAGAGGACACCCGGCGAGCCCACGGCCTTGCCGTCGGCCGTTGCGCCGTCGGTGGCGGAAGCCATTCCGGCACCGGCAGCCATGAGCCCCCCGGCCACCATCGTCACGGCCGCTGCCTTCTTCAGGTTCTTCACTTCTGAGCCCTTCTGATGCGATCGCCGCGGCCAGTCGCCGCAGCACGCCCTGAAGAACGGCGGAGTTCGACGAAGGATGCGCCATTCGGGGGACATTCCCACGACGGTATGAATCTCAGTCCGGAGCGGAACCCTCCGTATTGCCGGACGAGCGTACTGATCAGCCGGTCACCCCGTGTCGTACGGCCCACAGTGCCGCCTGGGTGCGGTCCGCCAGGTCGAGCTTCATCAGGATGTTCGAGACATGGGTCTTCACCGTCTTCTCGGACAGCACCAGCGCGCGGGCGATCTCGCGGTTGGAACGGCCGTCGGCTATCAGGCCGAGCACCTCGCGTTCCCGCTCGGTGAGCGAACCCGCCCTGCCCGGGCCGGAGTTGGCCTCCTCCTGGGACAGCAGGGCACCTGCCACCTCGGGCTGGAGCAGGACATGCCCCGCGTGCACCGAGCGGATGGCGCCGGCCAGCGCGTCGGGATCGACGTCCTTGTACACATAACCGGCGGCGCCCGCGCGCAGGGCCGGGACCACCGTGCGCTGCTCGGTGAAGCTCGTGACGATCAGCACGCGCGCGGGATTGTCCAGCTCGCGGAGTCTGCGCAGCGCCTCGACGCCGTCCATGCCGGGCATCTTGACATCCATGAGGACGATGTCGGGCTTGAGCTCCTCGGCGCGGGCGACGCCCTCGGCGCCGTCGGCGGCCTCACCCACCACCTCGATGTCGTCCTGCACCTCGAGAAAGGTGCGCAGACCCCGGCGGACCACCTGGTGGTCGTCGACGAGCAGCACCTTGATCGCATCAGCCACCGGGGGCCTCCATCTCGATGGTGGTGCCCTTTCCGGGCGCCGATTCCACAGTGAGCGTGCCGCCGATCCCGCTCGCCCGGTCCCGCATGGAGACCAGACCGAGGTGGCGTCCCGCCCGGCGCACTGCGCGGGGTTCAAAGCCGCTGCCGTCGTCCGTGACCCGCAGGACGGCACCGCTGCCGCGCCTCTCCAGGGTCACGTCGACCCGGTCGGCTCCGGAGTGCCGCAGGGCGTTGTGCAGGGCCTCCTGGGCGACCCGCAGCATGGCCTCCTCCTGGGCGGCGGGCAGGGCGCGCACGCCTCGGCCGGTGAAGGTCACATGCGCGGTGTGGGCGCGCTCGAGGACCTGGATCTGGGTGCGGAGGGTGGCGACGAGGCCGTCCTCGTCGAGGGCTGCGGGGCGCAGTTCGACGACGGCGGCGCGCAGTTCGTCGGCGGCCTCGGCGGCGAGTGCGGCCACCTGTTGCAGTTCGCCCTTGGCGCGGGCCGGGTCGCGGTCGACGAGGGCCGCGGCGGCCTGTGCCGTCAGGCGCAGGGAGAACAGTTTCTGGCTGACCGCGTCGTGCAGTTCGTGGGCGAGGCGGGAGCGCTCCTCGGCGATGGTCAGCTCGCGGCTGCGTTCGTAGAGGCGGGCGTTGGTCAGGGCGATCGCGGCGTGCTGGGCGAGGATGGCCAGCAGTTCCTCGTCGTCCGCGGTGAATCCGCAGCCGCCTTCCGGCTTGGGACAGTTCTTGTTGGCCAGGAAGAGTGCGCCGATGACCTCGTCGCCGTCTCGGATGGGCAGGCCCAGGAAGTCGGACAGCTCGGGATGGGCCGAGGGCCAGCCCTCGAAGCGCGGATCGGTGCGGACGTCGCCGAGGCGCTGTGGCTTCGCGTCGTGGAGCATCGCGGCGAGGATGCCGTGCTGGCGTGGGAGGGGGCCGATGGCCCGCCACTGGTCGTCACTGACCCCGTCGACCACGAACTGCGCGAATCCGCCGTGGTCGTCCGGGACGCCGAGCGCGGCGTACTGCGCGTCGAGCAGCTCGCGGGCCGAGGCGACGATCGTCTTGAGGACGTCGCGCACCTCGAGGTGCCTGCTCATGGCCAGCAGCGCGGAGCTCACCGCGGCGAGGCCGGACCGGGGGCCGTGACTCATGTCCTCACGGTACCGGCGGGCTGTGACACCGCGGATCGGACCGGTGACGGCAGCCGCCTAGGACGGTGGGCCTAGGACCGGGGTTGTGGCCGGGTGGATTAGGTCGAAGGGCCCCGACGGTCTGCGGCCCGCGGCCGAGGCGGGGCGGGCGGTCCGGTTCCTACGTTGAGGGCACGCCGATCGAGCGGCGTCCAGGACGAGGGGACGTGGGTCATGCCGGTAGCGATCATCACGGGGGCATCGAGGGGGCTGGGGCTGGCGCTCGCCGAGGCCCTCGCCGGGCGCGGCTGGGATCTGGTGCTCGACGCCCGTGGGGCCGAGGCGCTGCGCGAGACGGCGACGGCGCTCGCGGCGTACGGGACCCGGGTGGAGGCCCTGCCCGGCGATGTCACGGACGCCGGGCATCGGGCCGGGCTGGTGGCGGCGGCCTGGAAGCTGGGCGGCGTCGATCTGCTGGTGAGCAACGCGAGCGCGCTGGGCGCCGAGCCGCTCGTACGCCTGCAGGAGCTGCCGCTGGACGGGCTGCGGCGGGCGCTGGAGGTGAACCTGGTGGCCGCGCTGGGCCTGGTGCAGGAGGCGCTGCCGCTGCTGAAGGCGGCCGAGGCGGGGGCGGTGATCGCCGTCAGCTCGGACGCGGCCGCCGAGCCGTACGAGACGTGGGGCGGCTACGGGGCGTCCAAGGCGGCTCTGGACCATCTCGCGGCGGTGCTGGCCGTGGAGGAGCCGGGGCTGCGGATCTGGGCGGTCGATCCCGGTGACATGGCCACGGACCTGTACGCGGCGGCTGTACCGGACGACGGTGATCCGCGGCCGGAGCCCGCCGGTGTGGTGCCGGCGTTCCTGCGGCTGCTGGACGAACGGCCGGTGAGCGGCCGCTACGGTGCGCCGGCGCTGCTGGAGGGGGATCGATGACGCCGGCCGTCCGGGTGCCGGAGGAGTTGTCCGCGCGGGTGCCGGTGGAGCAAGGGGGGCCGGGGCTGGACCGGGACGCCGTACGGCTGCTGGTGTCGCGGGGCGCGGAGGTGTCGCATCACGCGTTCGTGGAGCTGCCGCGGTTGCTGCGGGCAGGGGATCTGCTGGTCGTCAACACATCGCCGACCCTGGCCGCCGCGGTGGACGGGCGGATCGGGCACGCGCGCGTGGTGGTGCATTTCTCGACGCGTGGGGACGACGGGCGGTGGGCGGTCGAGCTGCGGGATCCGGACAGGAAGGGCACCACGCGCGCGCGTGCGGGCTGTCCTGCGGGGACAGAGGTGCGGCTGCCCGGGGGCGTGCGGCTGGTGGTGGAGGAGCCGCTCAGTGCACGGGGCGAGCGGCTGTGGTGGGCGCGGCCGTCCGGGGCGGGGGTCCTTGGGATGCTGCGGGAGCACGGGCGGCCGATTCGTTACTCCTATACGGAGCGGGACCAGCCGTTGTCCGTCTACCAGACGGTGTTCGCGCTGCCGTCGGCCGACGGGGCGGGCAGTGCGGAGATGCCGAGTGCGGCACGGCCCTTCACGGTGCGGATGGTGACGGAGCTGGTGAGCCGAGGTGTGCAGTTCGCGCCTGTGACACTGCACACGGGGGTGGCGTCGGCGGAGGCACATGAGCCGCCGTATCCGGAGCGTTTCAGGGTGTCTGAGGCATCGGCGCGGCTGATCAATGCGGTACGGGCGGGGGACGGGCGGGTGATCGCGGTCGGTACGACGGCCGTGCGGGCCGTGGAGTCGGCGGCCGGAGCCGACGGGGTCGTACACGCGCGTGAAGGGTGGACGGATCTCGTCGTCACCCCGGAGCACGGGGTGCGGGTGGTGGACGGGCTGCTGACGGGGCTGCACGAGCCGGAGGCCTCGCATCTGCTGATGCTGGAGGCGGTCGCGGGGCGGGCGGCGATCGACCGCGGGTACGAGGAGGCCCTGCGCGGGCGCTACCTGTGGCACGAGTTCGGGGACGTGCATCTCCTGCTTCCGGCGGAAGGTGCTCACGCAGAGCATTGCTCACGCAACTGTTGGTGAGACCGTTGCGCGGTCCATGTGAGCCCGCACATAGGGTGCAGATCACGTACGAAGGTGCATAGGAGATAAACCCCCTCATGCCGAGCGGGACAGATGGTCCAATCTGTCCCGTTTTGTCATTTCCGCATCTACTACCCGGGGTAGTACGTCACACCTTTGCCTAGAAATTTTGCGGCCGCTAACAATGGCTGCCGTCGCTCAGCGCCGTGGGTTTCGGCCCGCGGCGTTCGTGCGGGAAGAACCGATTCCCCCGCTGGACGTAGAGCGACCTCCGCGCTATTCGAAGAGGTCCATCAGCCATGCCCAAGAACACCAAGCTTCGTGAGCGTGCTCGCGCGCTGACCAAGAACCACAAGATCGCCCTCGCCGGTGTCGCCACGCTCGGCGCCGCCTCCCTCGCGTTCTCGGCAGTTCCCTCGGGCGGGCAGACGACCACGATCGACGCCGCCTCCGCGTCCCCGGTGGCCTACAGCTCCGAGCGGGTCGAGGACGTCAAGGCCGGCATCACCGACCAGCTGGCGGTTGCCAGCGTGAAGGTCGAGGCGATCGAGGCGAAGAAGAAGGCCGCCGCCGAAGCCGCCGCCAAGAAGAAGGCGGCCGCCGAAGCCGCCGCGAAGAAGGCCGCAGCCGCGATGAAGGCCGCCGCTGAGCGGAAGGCGGAGCTGGCGCGTCAGGCGAAGGAGGCCGCGAGCCGGTCCGTGCAGCGCGTCCAGGTCCAGCAGGTCGCCGCGAAGGCGACCTACGCCAACAACCTCGACGGCTGGATCCGGCAGTCGCTGGACATCATGAAGAGCAAGGGCATCCCGGGCTCCTACAACGGTCTGCACCGCAACATCATGCGGGAGTCCTCGGGCAACCCGAACGCCATCAACAACTGGGACATCAACGCCGTCAACGGCGTCCCGTCCAAGGGCCTGCTCCAGGTGATCCCGCCGACCTTCAAGGCGTACCACGTCCCCGGCACGTCCTGGAACATCTACGACCCGGTCGCCAACATCACCGCCGCCGCCAACTACGCGGCCGACAAGTACGGCTCGATCGACAACGTCTTCGGCGCGTACTGACGAAACCGCGCGGACCGAGGCCGGCGCGGACCTCCGGTCGCGCACGCCGAAGGGCGGCACCCCTCCTGACCGGGTGCCGCCCTTCGGCGTCGTACGAACTCCTTGCACGCGCCTACTTGCGCATGACCTCGGGTTCGTGGCGGCGCAGGAAGCGGGCCACGAAGAAGCCGCAGATCACCCCGAGGGCGAGCAGGGCGGCCATGTCCATGCCCCATGTGCCGACGGAGTGCTCCCACAGCGGGTCGCTGTCGGCGCCCTCCTCGGGCGGGCTGATCTTGTTGAAGTCCAGCGTGGCACCCGCGGCGGCGACCGCCCAGCGGGACGGCATCAGGTACGAGAACTGGTTGACGCCGACCGTGCCGTTCAAGGCGAACAGGCAGCCCGTGAAGACGACCTGGATGATCGCGAACATGACCAGCAGCGGCATGGTCTTCTCGGCCGTCTTCACCAGGGACGAGATGATCAGACCGAACATCATCGAGGTGAAGCCCAGCGCCATGATCGGCAGGGAGAGCTCCACGAGCGTGAGCCCGCCGAGGACCAGGCCCTCCTCCGGGAGCTCCCGGCTGGAGAAGCCGATGACGCCCACCAGCAGGCCCTGCAGCACGGTGATCATGCCCAGCACGAACACCTTGGACATGAGGTACGCGGACCGGGACAGGCCGGTCGCGCGCTCCCGCTCGTAGATCACCCGTTCCTTGATCAGCTCGCGGACGGAGTTGGCGGCGCCGGCGAAGCAGGCGCCGACCGCGAGAATCAGCAGGACCGTGGTGGCCGTCCCGTTCGGGATGATGCGCCCGGTCTGCGGGTTGGCCGGGTTGGGCAGCAGGCCGTTGTCCGGGTCGATGAGCAGGCTCACCGCGCCGAGCACGGCCGGCAGGATCAGCATCAGCGCCAGGAAGCCGCGGTCGGAGGCGATCACCGAGACGTAGCGGCGCACCAAGGTGACGAACTGGGACATCCAGCCCTGCGGCTTCGGCGGTTTCATCGCCTGCATCGGCGGCATCTGTACGGACTGTGCGGCGACGGCGTCGATGTCCGCGGCGTACATCTGGTAGTGCTGCGAGCCCTTCCAGCGGCCCGCCCAGTCGTAGTCGCGGTAGTTCTCGAAGGCGGAGAAGACGTCGGCCCAGCTGTCGTAGCCGAAGAAGTTCAGTGCCTCCTCGGGCGGGCCGAAGTAGGCGACCGAGCCGCCCGGGGCCATCACGAGCAGCTTGTCGCACAGTGCCAGCTCGGCCACGGAGTGGGTGACGACGAGGACCGTACGGCCGTCGTCGGCGAGGCCGCGCAGCAGCTGCATGACATCGCGGTCCATGCCCGGGTCGAGGCCGGACGTCGGCTCGTCGAGGAAGATCAGCGACGGCTTGGTGAGCAGCTCCAGGGCGACCGAGACACGCTTGCGCTGGCCGCCGGACAGGGACGTGACCTTCTTGTCCTTGTGGATGTCGAGCTTCAGCTCGCGCAGCACCTCGTCGATCCGGGCCTCGCGCTCCTGTGCCGTCGTGTCGGCGGGGAAGCGCAGCTTGGCCGCGTACTTGAGGGCCTTCTTGACGGTCAGCTCCTTGTGCAGGATGTCGTCCTGCGGGACCAGACCGATGCGCTGGCGCAGCTCGGCGAACTGCTTGTAGAGGTTCCGGTTGTCGTACAGGACCTCGCCCTGGTTGGCGGGCCGGTAGCCGGTGAGCGCCTTGAGCAGGGTCGACTTGCCGGAGCCGGACGGGCCGATCACCGCGATCAGCGACTTCTCCGGAACGCCGAAGGAGACGTCCTTGAGGATCTGCTTGCCGCCGTCGACCGTGACGGTCAAGTGGCGGGCGGAGAAGCTGACTTCACCGGTGTCGACGAACTCCTCGAGCCGGTCGCCGACGATGCGGAACGTCGAGTGGCCGACGCCCACGATGTCGGTCGGGCCGAGCAGTTGGGATCCGCCCTTGGGGATCGGCTGGCCGTTGACGTACGTGCCGTTGTGCGATCCCAGGTCGCGGATCTCCATACGACCGTCGGGCGTCGAGTGGAACTCCGCGTGGTTGCGGGAGACCTGGAGGTCGGAGACGACCAGGTCGTTCTCCAGGGCGCGGCCGATGCGCATGACGCGGCCGAGCGCGAACTGGTGGAAGGTGGTCGGGCTGCGGTCGCCGTAGACCGGCGGCGCCCCCGCGCCACCACCGGGCCCCTGCTGGTGCGGGATCTGCGGAGCGGCCTGCTGCGGCTGCTGCCAGCCGGCCTGCGGGGCCTGCTGCTGCGGCGCCTGCTGTGGCGCCTGCTGGGACCAGCCAGGATTGGCGCCCTGAGCGGCGTACGGCTGCTGCTGGGGCTGTGCCTGAGGTGCGACGGCCGCCGCGTCGCCGGACAGGTTCAGCTGCGGTCCGTCGGTCGCGTTGCCCAGGTTGACGGACGAGCCGGGGCCGATCTCCATCTGGTGGATCCGCTGCCCCTGCACGAACGTGCCGTTGGTGCTGCCATGGTCTTCTATGACCCAACTGCGGCCGTTGAAGCTGACCGTGGCGTGCCGCCAGGAGACCCTGGCGTCGTCGAACACGATGTCTCCCTGCGGATCGCGTCCGAGTGTGTATGCCCTGGACGCGTCGAGCGTCCAGGTTCGTCCATTGGTTTGCAGTACGAGTTCCGGCACTCCATGCCCCACTGAGTTGTCCCCCGAGTTACCCCCATCACAGGGAGTCTAGGGATGTCGAACATCGGGGGGAACTATTTCAGGAGCGTCCCCCTGACCGAAAGTCGGGCCTTGTGAAGACCGCGTACGGGCGCAACGACTCGTCCCGTTGACGGGGTTGAAACCGGCCCGGAGAGTGGTAATCCCACGCGAGGGGGACATGCGCGGTGGCGACACCGTGCCGCGGATCGGGGGGTCTGCCATGAGCGGCGAGAACGCCGAGAGCGCGGAGTACGGCAGGAAGCTGCCGTGGGTCGACATCCTGCTGTCCGCGATCGCCTCCGTGAGCTGGGCGTTGATCGGGATGGCGGGCACGGCGGCACTCGGGCTGCATCTGCTGGAGGCGGACTCGGCCGGTTCGCTGGGGCCGATGACCGCGGCGGTCGTGGCGCTCGGGGCGGGGGGTTCGGTCACGCCGTCGGGAGATGTGTCCGCGTTCGGACTGTCAGGCGCCGAGGCCACGACGGCCCTCGAGATCACGCCACTGGGTGTGAGCCTGGTCGGTGCGCTCCTTTTGTCCTGGTTCTTCTTACGGTCCCTGCGTACGGCGGGAGTTGTGGTCGCCCCGGCCGAACTCCTCGCGCGCGCGGGCGCGGTGGTCGCTCTGTTCGTGGCAACGCTGGGCGGGCTGGCCTGGGCGGGGCACGACGTCATCACGATCGACGGCGGCTCCCTGGGGCTGGACGAGCTGCCCGGCGGCTCGGGCTCCGGCGGCATCGAGATCCCCGGGCTCGGGGACGTGGGGGACATCGGCGGTCTGCTGCCCGACCGGGTCGGCGACCTCATCGACGCTCAGGCCGCGGTCGGGTTCACCGTGGACACCGCGCCCACGCTGCTGGGCGGCCTGGGCTGGTCGGCCGGGGTCCTGCTGATCGCCCTGCTGGCCTCGCGCCGCACTCCCCTGCCGCGCGGCTGGGAGGCCGTGCACCGGGTCGTACGGCCGGCCGTGTCGGCGCTGGTCGCGGTGCTGCTGGTGGCCGTGGCGGCCGGGCTCGCGGCGGCGGCCTACGCGGCGATCGGCGACGACCACCCGAAGCGGATCGCGGGGGCCGCGCTGCTCGGCGCGCCGAACGGCGTGTGGCTGGGGATTCCCCTCGGGCTGTTCGTGCCGTGGGACGGGGAGGCCTCGGGAGCGCTGACCCGTTTTCTGCCGGATCCGCTGGACGACCTGCTCGTCGACTCCGACCAGCCGGTCACGCTGGGGCGGCTGGCCGAGCTGGACGGGCGGGTGTGGCTGCTCGGCGTGGCGGCGGCGTTGATGATGCTGCTGGCGGGCGTGTTGCAGGGGGTGCGGACGCCGGTACGTGATCAGGCCGCCCTCGGCTTCGCCGGGCGGTGTGCGCTGCGGCTGGGGGTCGTGACCGCGCTGGCGCTGCCGTTGCTCGGCCTGCTGACGGAGGTGTCCCTGGACGCCTCGCTGTCCGTGCTGGGGTTCGACGCGTTCGGGGCGGGGGTCGAACTGCAGGGGCACCTCGGGATGGCGCTGCTGCTCGGCGCCCTGTGGGGCGCGGGTGCGGGTGCCGTCGGCGCGCTGCTGGCGTACGCGACCGGGGCCGCGGGGCGGCAGGCGGCGCCGTTGGCACGCGGTGACGGGGCGCGGGGGGCACCCGTTCCTGCGGGGTCGTCGGGGCCGTATGCGCCCAGTACGCCGTACCGGCCGCCGAACCCTGACACCAATCCCTATCTGCGGATGCCGGAGGAGCTGCGGGAGCACGAGGACGTACGGCCCGAGGGGGCTCCGCGGGGCGACGACATGTACGGCGCTCCCACCGTCGCCCGGCCCTTCGATCCGCCTCCGCGGCGCCCGGGGCCGCCGTCGTCCGGGCCGCCCGGGAAGCGGCCGCCGGAGGGGCCACCGCACCCGCCGCCCGGCCCTCCGCCGCCGGGGCGGCCCAAGGGCCCGCCGCGGTGAGCCGCAGGACGGCGGAGGCCGGAGCGGGTGGCTCGGTCGTGTCGACCACGTCGGGCGATGGCTCTGCCACCGTCGCCCGGCCCTTCGATCCGCCTCCGCGGCGCCCGGGGCCGCCGTCGTCCGGGCCGCCCGGGAAGCGGCCGCCGGAGGGGCGGGCGGAGACCGGGCCGACCGGGCGGGTGGCTCGGTCGTGGCCGACTCGTCGGGTGCGCGCCATCGGAGCGACATCCAGTGTTATCCACTGTTCCGTGTCCGCTAAGCGGACCTCAGGGGCGACAGGCACGGGGTGCCGGTTACGGTGGGAACACCATGAGCGCTTCGCAGACCTCTGACGTCCCGACTCTCCTTGTCAAGATCTTCGGCAAGGACAGGCCGGGCATCACGGCCGGACTCTTCGACACCCTCGCCGCCTACTCCGTCGACGTGGTCGACATCGAGCAGGTCGTCACGCGCGGCCGGATCGTGCTGTGCGCGCTCGTGACCGAGCCGCCCCGCGGGCTGGAGGGCGATCTGCGGGCGACCGTCCACAGCTGGGCGGAGTCCATGAAGATGCAGGCGGAGATCATCTCCGGCCGCGGCGACAACCGGCCGCGCGGCCTCGGCCGGTCGCTGGTGACGGTGCTGGGGCATCCGCTCACCGCGGAGGCGACGGCCGCGATCGCCGGCCGGATCACCCGGACCGGCGGCAACATCGACCGTATCTTCCGGCTCGCCAAGTACCCCGTGACAGCGGTCGAGTTCGCGGTGTCGGGCGTGGAGACCGAGCCGCTGCGCACCGCCCTGGTCATGGACGCGGCGGCGCTCGGCGTGGACGTGGCGGTCGTCGCTGCGGGCCTGCACCGGCGCGCTCAGCGCCTGGTCGTGATGGACGTGGACTCCACGCTCATCCAGGACGAGGTGATCGAGCTCTTCGCCGCGCACGCCGGCTGCGAGGCCGAGGTCGCCGAGGTGACGGCGGCCGCGATGCGCGGGGAGCTGGACTTCGAGCAGTCGTTGCACGCGCGCGTGGCGCTGCTCAAGGGGCTGGACGCGTCGGTGGTGGAGAAGGTGCGCAGCGAGGTGCGGCTGACGCCGGGCGCGCGCACGCTGATCCGGACGCTGAAGCGGCTCGGGTACCAAGTGGGCGTTGTCTCGGGCGGGTTCACCCAGGTCACCGATGACCTCAAGGAGCGGCTGGGGCTCGACTTCGCGCAGGCCAACACGCTGGAGATCGTCGACGGCAGGCTGACCGGCCGGGTCATCGGCGAGATCGTGGACCGGGCGGGCAAGGCGCGGCTGCTGCGCCGGTTCGCCGCGGAGGCAGGCGTACCGCTGGCGCAGACCGTGGCGATCGGCGACGGCGCCAACGACCTGGACATGCTGAACGCTGCTGGGCTCGGCGTCGCCTTCAATGCCAAGCCGGTGGTGCGCGAGGCGGCGCACACGGCGGTGAACGTGCCGTTCCTGGACACGGTCCTGTATCTGCTGGGCGTGACCCGCGAAGAGGTGGAGGCGGCGGACACGCACGACGAGGACTGAGCCGACTGCCGTAGGGAAGGGCCCGGGCACTGCGAGCGTGCCGGGGCCCTTCACCTGGACGGGATCACTCGGACGGCGCCCAGTAGTCGAGCAGGGTGGCCGCCCCCGGTTCCAGGGTCTTCCAGGAGCCGGTGAAGGTCAGCACGGCGAAGGCGGCGGCCGGGAAGCCGCGGCGGCTCATCCGCTCCCGGGCGTCTTCGTCGGCGGAGCCCGCCAGAACCTCGGCGAGTCCCTGCACGCCGGGGTTGTGGCCGATCAGGAGAACGTTCTGCGCGTCGTCGGGGGTTTCGTTGAGTACGGCGATCAGCTCGCCGGGCGAGGCCTCGTAGATCCGCTCCTCGTAGACGGTTTTCGGCCGCTGCGAGAACTCGTGGACGGCGAGCTTCCAGGTTTCGCGGGTCCGGATCGCGGTGGAGCAGAGGGCCAGGTCGAAGGGGATACCGGAGTCGGCCAGCTTGCGTCCGGCGACGGCGGCGTCCTTGCGGCCCCGCTCGGCGAGCGGCCGCTCGTGGTCGTTCACCTGTGGCCAGTCGGCTTTCGCATGCCGGAAGAGGACAATCCTGCGGGGTTCTGCGACGCTCATGAGATCCAGCTTCGCATGAAAACAGGCCATGGGGCGCAGGGAGTTGACGGGCGGCTTCGCCCGTGCTCAGCGGGCCATCAGCTGCTGTGCACGCTCGACGAGGTGGGTGACGGCGGGCTCGCCGGTCGCCGCATGGGCGTCGGAGGGGTTCAGCATCAGGCCCAGCAGCGCGACGAAGGCGACTATCGGCAGGGCGAGGGCCCACCAGGGCAGCCGGATGTCGACGCGGCCCGTGGTCGCCGGGTGGGGCCGGGTGTGCGTGCGGGCCGACATGATGCCTCCGTGGGTCCGTCCTCGATGGGTCGTGGTCCGCGTCGCGCGGCCACAGTTCGAAGCTACGGAAACAAGAGCCGCCAACCCATCCGGTGATCCACCCACTTGACCCTGACCCTCACCCCCTAAGGGATGGGGGGGCTAGCGCCACCATGGCGACACAGAGGGGCAAGGGGTCACGGCGCGGCGATCGACGCCACGATGGCGATGATCACGAAGATGGCGAAGAACGAGCCGAAGACGAGCAGCATCTTCTTCTGGCCGTTCTGGGGGTTCGGATCGAGCACTGGCATGCGGCAAGTCTCCCACCCCGCGCCCGCGCCTCCTCCGCCGGGGTCAGCGGGCCGCCTCCGCCTCCACCGTGCGGTTGCGGCCCGCGAGGACACCCACCGCCATCTGGGGGATCATCAGGCCGGCCATGAGGGCGATGGGCAGCCCCCAGCCGCCGCTGTGCTGGTAGAGCACGCCCACCAGGAGCGGCCCCGGGATGGAGATCAGATAGCCGGTGCTCTGTGCGAAGCCCGACAGCTGGGCGACGCCCGCGCCCGTCCTGGCGCGCATCCCGACCATGGTGAGGGCCAGCGGGAAGGCACAGTTGGACACGCCGAGCAGCAGGGCCCAGGCCCAGGCGCCGCCGGCCGGCGCGAAGTACAGGCCGGCGTAACCGGCGAGTCCGCAGACGCCCAGCGCGAGCACGATCGGCCCCTGCTGGGGCAGTCGCGTGGCGAGCCGGGGGATGACGAAGGCCAGCGGCACGCCCATCACCATGGTGACGGCGAGGAGCAGCCCGGCCGTGCCCGCGGCGACGCCCGCGTCGCGGAAGATCTGGGCCATCCAGCCCATGGTGATGTAGGCGGCGGTGGCCTGGAGCCCGAAGAAGACGGCGAGGGCCCAGGCGGTGCGGCTCCGGGTGATCCGCAGCGCGGGAGCGTCCTCGCGCGCGTGCTCTGGCCGGTCGGCCGCCTCTCCGGCGGACGTCGCCCTCCGGTCCCGTACGAGGGCGATCCACGGGAGTACGGCCGCCGCGGCCGGCACGGCCCAGAGGGCGAGCCCGGACTGCCAACTGCCGCCCAGCACCTCGGTCATGGGCACGGTCACCGCGGCCGCGGCCGAGGTGCCGAGGGCGAGCGCCATCGAGTACAGGCCGGTCATCGAGCCGACCCGGTCCGGGAACCAGCGCTTGACAATGACCGGCATCAGCACGTTGCTGACCGCGATGCCCATGAGGGCGAGGGCGCTGGCGGCCAGGAAACCGGCCGTGCCGCCCGTGTACGGCCGGACGATCAGGCCCGCGGTGATGGCCGCCATGCCGGCGCAGACCACGGCGCCGGGGCCGAAGCGGCGGGCCAGCCGCGGTGCCATGACGCCGAAGACGGCGAAGCAGAGCGGCGGTACCGAGGTGAGCAGGCCGGCCACGCTGCCGCTCATGCCGAGCCCGTCGCGGACCTCTTCGAGGAGTGCGCCGAGGCTGGTGATGGCGGGGCGGAGGTTCAGCGCGGAGAGGACGATGCCGAGGACGACCAGGCGCATGGTCCACGCGCGCGCGGGGGGCCTCTCCCCCACCGTCGCCGGCGGGCTGGTTGCCGGACCGCTTACGTCCGGGTGCGTCCTCGTCCGGGTTTCCTCGCTCGCCGCCATAGGCCCATCATAGAATCATGGGATGATTGGTTGTCCATCCCTCTGCGGTCCGCTGCCGCCCGTTCCGTGCGAAGGTGGGCCATGCCCCTGAGCCACCCCCGCCGTTCGGCACTGTCCGAGCAGGTCATCGCCGAGCTGCGCAACCAGATCGCCTCGGGCGAGTGGCCGGTCGGCTCCCGCATCCCGACGGAGCCCGAACTGGTCGAGCAGCTCGGCGTCGCCCGCAACACGGTCCGCGAAGCCGTCCGGGCGCTGGCGCACAACGGCCTGCTGGACATCCGCCAGGGTTCCGGCACGTACGTCGTGGCGACCAGTGAGCTGGCGGGCGTGATGCACCGCCGTTTCGCGGGCGCAGACCCGCGGCACATCGCCGAGCTGCGTTCCGCGCTGGAGTCGGCCGCCGCGAAGCTCGCCGCCGAGCGGCGCACCGAGAAGGACCTCAAGCAGCTCGACACGCTGCTGCGGCGGCGCGAGGAAGCCTGGGAGTCGGGTGACACGGAGGCGTTCGTGGCGGCGGACGCCACCTTCCACCTGGCGGTGGTGGCCGCCTCCCACAACGACGTCATGACCGCGATGTACGCGGACCTGGGCGAGGTGCTGCGGGACTGGCTGCGCGAGGACGTCGGCGAGAAGCTGACGCCGGAGACGTACATGGACCACACACGGCTCCTGGACGCCATCCGCGCGGGCGACGCCGAGACGGCGGCGACCGAGGCCGCGGGCTACCCGTTCCAGTGCCGTCCGGGCCGGCTCAGCTCCCCCGGTTCTGGTGGCTGACCCACACCGAGGCGACTTCCTTCCAGCAGCGGCCGGTGAGCCGTACGGTCATCGCGGGCCCGGCGTCCACGGGGGCGCTGTCGGTGTCGAGGTCCCACCAACGGTCGCACTCGATGTGCAGTTGGACGCGATCGGTGTCCACGTAGGGATTGTGGCAGTGGGCCACCACATGGGAGCCCTGGATGCTCGTCCGGCACTCGGCGCCGAAGGGCGCAGCCGTCGGTTCGTCGGCCGGCACGCGCGCGTGGGGCATCGCGTCGTACGGAAGGAGCATGAGGAGAGCTACGGCGACGGTCACTGAGGCCAGGCTGCAGTACAGGCGCACAAGGGGACCTCCTCGGCCGTGCTGGGGAGGGACGCGTGGTGAACGCGAACTCCAGCGTGCCCGGTTGTGGCCCGCCCCCGCCCGGCCGGATGGGCCGAACGGGGGACACGCCAAGGGCCCGCACCCGGTGGGATGCGAGCCCTTGATCAGCGGTGATCAGGCGCCGATGGCATGCAGGCCGCCGTCGACGTGGATGATCTCGCCGGTGGTCTTCGGGAACCAGTCGCTCAGCAGGGCGACGACACCGCGGCCGGCCGGCTCCGGGTCCTTGAGGTCCCACTCCAGCGGGGAGCGGTTGTCCCACACGGAGGCCAGCTCGCTGAAGCCCGGGATGGACTTGGCGGCCATGGAGCCGAGCGGGCCCGCCGAGATGAGGTTGCAGCGGATGTTCTGCTTGCCCAGGTCACGGGCCATGTAGCGGTTGGTGGCCTCCAGGGCGGCCTTGGCCGGGCCCATCCAGTCGTACTGCGGCCAGGCGAACTGGGCGTCGAAGGTGAGGCCGACGACCGAGCCGCCGTTCTGCATCAGGGGCATGCAGGCCATGGTCAGCGACTTCAGGGAGAACGCCGAGACGTGCATGGCGGTGGCGACCGACTCGAACGGGGTGTTCAGGAAGTTGCCGCCGAGTGCGTCCTGCGGGGCGAAGCCGATGGAGTGCACGACACCGTCGAGGCCGCCGAGCTCCTCGCCGACGATGTCCGCCAGCCGGCCCAGGTGCTCGTCGTTCGTCACGTCGAGCTCGATGACCTTGGTGGGCTTCGGGAGCTTCTTGGCGATGCGCTCGGTCAGCGTGGGCCGCGGGAACGCGGTGAGGATGACCTCGGCGCCCTGCTCCTGGGCCAGCTTCGCGGCGTGGAAGGCGATGGAGGCCTCCGTCAGCACACCGGTGATCAGGACGCGCTTGCCCTCGAGAATTCCGCTCATGGTGATCAGTGACCCATTCCCAGTCCGCCGTCAACGGGAATGACGGCTCCAGTGATGTACGAGGCGTCGTCCGAGGCGAGGAACCGCACCGTCGCGGCGACCTCCTCGGGCTGCGCGTACCGGCCGAGCGGCACCTGCGACACGATGGTGGCGCGCTGTTCGTCGGTGAGCACCTTGGTCATGTCGGTGTCGACGAAGCCGGGCGCGACGACGTTGAAGGTGATGTTGCGCGAGCCCAGCTCACGGGCAAGCGAGCGCGCGAAGCCGACCAGGGCGGCCTTGGAGGCGGCGTAGTTCGCCTGGCCGGGGCCGCCGTACAGACCGACGACCGAGGAGATCAGGACGACGCGGCCCTTCTTGGCGCGCAGCATGCCCCGGTTGGCACGCTTGACGACGCGGAAGGTGCCGGTGAGGTTGGTGTCGACGACCGAGGTGAAGTCCTCCTCGGACATGCGCATCAGGAGCTGGTCCTTGGTGATGCCGGCGTTGGCGATCAGCACCTCGACGGGGCCGTGCTCGGCCTCGATCTCCTTGTAGGCCTGCTCCACCTGCTCGGGGTCGGTGATGTCGCACTTGACGGCGAGGCAGCCCAGTTCGGTGAGGGCGGCCGGCGGCTCCCCCGAACGGTACGTGATCGCAACCTTGTCGCCGGCGTCGGCGAAAGCGCGGGCGATGGCGAGGCCGATGCCCCGGTTGCCTCCGGTGACGAGAACCGAGCGGCTCAACGGATCACCCTTTCGATAGCGGTCTGATGCCCCCGCCCGAACACCTGGATGACAGGCGGCTTCACCAAAAACCTATCGTTCGGGCAGCGGTCCGTGACATTCGGGCGCCGACAGTGGCGCAGGGGACTCGCTGTTGGATCCCTACAGAAAGCTGCGTACGCCGGACGCAAACATGTGGCCCGCGCCCCCGCCGACGCGACATGATCGGAGCAACCACCGGTCACACCAACAGGAAGAGACCCAGGTGCCACATACCATCGACGAAGCCTTCACGGCGCTTCCGCTACGCGCCCTGGCCGACGCGGCGCTGGCACGCGCGCGTGCGCTGGGTGCGGAGCACGCCGACTTCCGGCTGGAGCGGGTGCGCAGTGCGTCCTGGCGGCTCAGGGACGGCAAGCCGTCCGGGTCGTCGGACACCACCGATCTGGGGTACGCGGTGCGGGTCGTGCACGGCGGGACGTGGGGGTTCGCGTCCGGTGTGGACCTGACCATGGACGCCGCCGCCAAGGTGGCGAGTCAGGCGGTGGCGATGGCGAAGCTGTCCGCCCAGGTGATCAAGGCGGCCGGGTCGGACGAGCGGGTGGAGCTCGCCGACGAGCCCGTGCACGCCGAGAAGACGTGGATCTCTTCGTACGAGATCGATCCGTTCGCCGTGCCCGACGAGGAGAAGTCCGGGCTGCTGACCGAGTGGAGCATGCGGCTGCTCGCCGCCGACGGGGTGAACCACGTCGACGCCTCGCTGCTCACCGTGCACGAGAACAAGTTCTACGCCGACACGGCCGGCACCGTGACCACGCAGCAGCGCGTGCGGCTGCACCCGCAGCTGACCGCCGTGTCGGTCGACGAGTCGAGCGGCGAGTTCGACTCCATGCGCACCATCGCGCCGCCCGTCGGGCGCGGCTGGGAGTACCTCACGGGCACCGGCTGGGACTGGGACGCCGAGCTGGCGCAGATCCCCGAGCTGCTGGCCGAGAAGATGCGCGCGCCGAGCGTGGAGGGGGGCGTGTACGACCTCGTCGTCGACCCCTCCAACCTCTGGCTGACCATCCACGAGTCCATCGGGCACGCCACCGAGCTGGACCGGGCGCTCGGCTACGAGGCCGCCTACGCCGGCACCTCCTTCGCCACCTTCGATCAGCTCGGCAAGCTCAAGTACGGCTCCGAGCTGATGAACGTCACCGGGGACCGCACCGCCGAGCACGGCCTCGCGACCATCGGCTACGACGACGAGGGTGTCGAGGGACAGACCTGGGACCTGGTCAGGGACGGCACGCTGGTCGGCTACCAGCTGGACCGGCGGATCGCGAAGCTGACCGGTTTCGAGCGGTCCAACGGCTGCGCGTTCGCCGACTCCCCCGGCCATGTGCCGGTGCAGCGCATGGCCAACGTCTCCCTCCAGCCGGATCCGGCGGGGATGTCGACCGAGGACCTCATCGGCGGCGTCGAGCGCGGCATCTACGTCGTCGGGGACCGGTCCTGGTCCATCGACATGCAGCGCTACAACTTCCAGTTCACCGGGCAGCGCTTCTTCCGGATCGAGAACGGGCGGCTCGCCGGGCAGCTGCGGGACGTCGCCTACCAGGCCACGACCACCGACTTCTGGGGTTCCATGACGGCCGTCGGTGGTCCCCAGACGTACGTCCTGGGCGGCGCCTTCAACTGCGGCAAGGCCCAGCCCGGCCAGGTCGCCGCCGTGTCGCACGGCTGCCCGTCCGCCCTCTTCAGGGGAGTCAGCATTCTGAACACCACGCAGGAGGCCGGTCGATGAGCGCCCCCACGAGCAAGCCGCACGAGATCGTCGAGCGGGTCCTGGAGCTGTCCCGGGCCGACGGCTGTGTCGTGATCGCCGACGAGCAGTCGACCGCCAACCTGCGCTGGGCCGGCAACGCGCTGACCACCAACGGCGTCACGCGCGGGCGCACGCTCACCGTGATCGCGACCGTCGACGGCAAGGAGGGCACGGCGTCCGGGGTGGTGTCGCGGTCCGCGGTGACCGTGGACGAGCTGGAGCCGCTGGTGCGGGCCGCGGAGGCCGCCGCGCGGGGCGCCGGTCCGGCCGAGGACGCGCAGCCGCTGGTCACGGGTGTGCCTCAGTCGCCGGACTTCACGGATGCGCCCGCCGAGACCTCGTCCGCCGTCTTCGCCGACTTCGCGCCGGCGCTGGGTGAGTCGTTCGCACGCGCGCGTGCCGGCGGACGCGAGCTGTACGGCTTCGCCAACCACGAGCTGACCTCCACCTACCTCGGTACGTCGGCGGGGCTGCGGCTGCGCCACGACCAGCCCAACGGGACGCTGGAGCTGAACGCCAAGTCGCCGGACCGTACGCGCTCGGCGTGGGCGGGCCGGTCGACCCGGGACTTCAAGGACGTCGACCCGGCCGCGCTCGACGCCGAACTGGCCGTGCGCCTGGGCTGGGCGGAACGGCGCATCGAGCTGCCCGCCGGGCGGTACGAGACCCTGTTGCCGCCGACCGCGGTCGCGGACCTGCTGATCTACCTGATGTGGTCGGCGTCGGGCCGGGACGCGGCCGAGGGCCGGACGGTGTTCTCCAAGCCCGGCGGCGGCACGCGCGTCGGCGAGAAGCTGACCGAGCTGCCGCTGACCCTGCGCAGCGACCCGAACGAGCCCGGCCTGGAGGCGCTGCCCTTCGTGCTCGCGCACTCCTCCAGCGGCGACTCGTCGGTGTTCGACAACGGGCTGCCGCTGCCCCCCACCGAGTGGGTGGGCCAGGGCGAGCTGAAGCATCTGATCACCAGCCGGCACAGCGCCGGGCTGTCCGGTCTTCCGCCGGCGCCGGGGATCGACAACCTGATCCTGGAGAACGGGGGCGAGGGCCGCTCCCTGGAGGAGATGGTCGCGAGCACCGAGCGCGGACTGCTGCTGACCTGCCTCTGGTACATCCGCGAGGTCGACCCGGCGACGCTGCTGCTGACCGGCCTGACCCGGGACGGGGTGTACCTCGTGGAGAACGGCGAGGTCGTCGGCGAGGTGAACAACTTCAGGTTCAACGAGTCACCGGTCGGCCTGCTCGGCCGGGCCACGGAGGCGGGGCGGACCGAGAAGACGCTGCCGCGGGAGTGGAGCGACTGGTTCACCCGGGCTGCCATGCCTGCGCTGCGGGTGCCCGATTTCAATATGAGCTCTGTCAGTCGGGGCGTATAACCTCGTATGCGGCGGTCACCCGACTGCCCGAAGATCATCCAAGGAGACACGAGAACCGTGACGGACATCGTCGACGAGCTCAAGTGGCGGGGGCTGTTCGCCCTCTCCACCGACGAGGAAGCACTGCGCAAGGCGCTCGCGGACGGTCCCGTCACGTTCTATTGCGGCTTCGACCCGACCGCGCCGTCGCTGCATGTGGGGCATCTGGTGCAGGTGCTCACCATGCGGCGGCTCCAGCAGGCCGGTCTGCGGCCGCTGGCGCTGGTGGGCGGCGCCACGGGCCTGATCGGCGACCCGCGCCCCACGGCGGAGCGCACGCTGAACGATCCGGAGACGGTCGCCGGCTGGGTCGAGAAGCTGCGCGGCCAGATCCAGCCGTTCCTGTCCTTCGAGGGCGAGAACGCGGCCGTCATGGTCAACAACCTCGACTGGACGCAGAACCTGTCCGCGATCGAGTTCCTGCGCGACATCGGCAAGCACTTCCGCGTCAACAAGATGCTGACCAAGGACTCCGTCGCCCGGCGTCTGGAGTCCTCCGAGGGCATCAGCTACACCGAGTTCAGCTACCAGATCCTGCAGGGAATGGACTTCCTCCAGCTGTACCGGAGGTACGGCTGCACGCTCCAGCAGGGCGGCAGCGACCAGTGGGGCAACCTCACGGCCGGCCTCGACCTGATCCACCGGCTGGAGCCGCACGCCAACGTGCACGCCCTGGCGACGCCGCTGATGACGAAGGCGGACGGCACCAAGTTCGGCAAGACGGAGGGCGGCGCCGTCTGGCTCGACCCGGAGCTGACGACGCCGTACGCGTTCTACCAGTTCTGGCTGAACGTGGACGACCGGGACATCTCCACGTACATGCGGATCCTGTCGTTCAGGTCCCGTGCGGAGCTGGAGGAGCTGGAACAGCAGACGGAGGAGCGTCCGCAGGCCCGGGCCGCGCAGCGCGCGCTCGCCGAGGAGCTGACGACGCTGGTGCACGGCGCCGACCAGACGGCCGCCGTGATCGCCGCGTCCAAGGCCCTCTTCGGCCAGGGCGAGCTGACCGGGCTGGACGCCAGGACGCTGGCCGCCGCCCTGTCCGAGGTGCCGCACATCCAGGTCGCCGAGCTGGCTCCCGCCGTGGACCTGTTCGCCGGGGTGGGCCTGGTGCCCAGCAAGTCCGCGGCGCGTCGCACGGTCAAGGAGGGCGGCGCCTACGTGAACAACGTGAAGGTCGACTCCGAGGACGCGGTCCCCGCCAAGCCGCACCTGCTCCCCGGCCGTGGGGGGGTGCGCCGCGGGGCCAACAAGACCCCGGGGGCGTTCGCGGCCCCGGGCGCGGGCGCGGCGGTGTGCGCGCGCTGGGGGCGCCCTTCCGGCACGGTACGGCCGCCCCCTGCGCCGTACGTCTGTCAGGCCCGCCGCTTGCCGCCCCTCAGCTGCATGTACGCCATGTCGCCGAGGAAGACGATGACGACTGCGGCGACGAGCTGGAAGATATGGCGGCTCCAGTCGATGCCGGGCGTCTCGTCGACGCCGAAGCCCCGGGCGATGGCGTTGCCGGCGATGGCGCCGAGCATGCCAAGGATGGTGGTCAGCCAGAGGGGGCTGTGCTGCTTACCGGGAATGACCGCCTTGGCGATCAGGCCCAGCACGAATCCCACGATGATCGCCCACAACCAGCCCATGGCTGCCTCCTCGTACGGCTCGACGTGAGCATTGCACCCAGTTTCGGCCGGTCCCCCGTACGGCGCATGTCGGGTGGACCGTACGCGCCCCTGCGGATGCCGTTCGCGCAGGCAGGGCGGGTACCCGGTCTCGTAGGCGGCGCAGGCGCGGCGTAACGTGGGGGTTGTCCGGCCCCGGTTCCCGCCCGGTGCGGAGCTGGGACGGGCCAGGGAGAGGTCCGATGCGGGCGGATGGTGGAATGTGATGCGGAAGCATGGTGACGGCGGTAACGCCCAGGTGTTCCGGATCACCGGAGCCCGGCAGGGCCTCCAGGATGACGTCCGCGGCCGGCAGCGCCGGTACGTCATCTCGATGTCGGTCCGTACGGTCGCGGTGATCCTGGCCGCCACGCTCTGGAACGTGGAACGGCACGTCGCGATCGTGGCGTTGGTGCTCGGCGCGGTGCTGCCCTATATCGCGGTGGTGATCGCCAACGCCGGGCGGGAGAACGTGCCGTCACTGCCGTCGACGTTCGTGGCCGTGCAGCCCCGGCCGATGCTCGCGCCGCCACGCGACGAGGACGACGGGTTCACGGAACCCGTCCCGGAATCAGCCCCTGGATCCGTCCCCGAAGACGTGGTGGGCGATCCGGCGCGTGGACGGCCCGAATAGGGTCTGCGCCAAGCTCAGTAAAAGCTCAGATCAATCATGTTGTTCCGGTGCACGGCAAGCGGTTACCCGTGACATACTTCGTACGCGCTCCGCATCCCCCGTCGGAGCGACGGACCGACGCCGGGCAGCTCCCCCCGTGGCTGCTCGGCGTCGCCTTTTCTGCGCAGTGGTGAGACGAACCTGTGAGTGACGAGACCCCGATCTGTTCCGCCAAGGGCTGCCGTGCGACTGCCGTATGGGTGCTGGCCTGGAACAACCCGAAGATTCATACGCCGGAGCGGCGGAAGACGTGGCTCGCGTGCGAGGAGCATCGGGAGCATCTTTCGCAGTTTCTCGGGGTTCGGGGGTTCTTGAAGGACGTCGTCAAGTTCGAGGACTGGGAAGCGCCCCCGGGCGCGTAAGGCCCAAGGCCTCAGCCGCCGATCGCCGACATCGGGCGGTCCGGCTGGATGAACGTCGGGTCGTCCAGGCCCGCGCCTGCCTTCTTGCCCCACATCGCCAGGCGCCAGATGCGGGCGATCTCCTCGTCCGGGGCGCCGGAGCGCAGGGCGGCGCGCAGGTCCGTCTCCTCGCGGGCGAACAGGCAGGTGCGTATCTGGCCGTCGGCCGTGAGGCGGGTGCGGTCGCAGGCCGCGCAGAACGGGCGGGTGACGGAGGCGATGACACCGACCCGGTGCGGGCCGCCGTCCACCAGCCAGCGTTCGGCCGGGGCCGAGCCGCGCTTCTCGGAGCCCTCCTCCGTCAGCTCGAAGCGGGTGCGCAGGGAGGCGAGGATGTCGCCCGCCGTGATCATGCCGTCGCGCTTCCAGCCGTGCTGGGCGTCCAGGGGCATCTGCTCGATGAAGCGCAGCTCGTAGTCGTGCTCGACGGCCCAGGCGAGGAGGTCGGGGGCCTCGTCCTCGTTGAGCCCGGGCATCAGGACGGAGTTGACCTTGACCGGGGTCAGGCCGGCCTCGCGGGCGGCGTGCAGGCCCTCGATGACGTCCTTGTGGCGGTCCCGGCGGGTGAGGGTCTTGAAGACGTCGGGGCGGAGGGTGTCCAGGGAGACGTTGACCCGGTCCAGGCCCGCGGCCTTCAGGGCGGCGGCGGTGCGCCTGAGGCCGATGCCGTTGGTGGTGAGGGACATCTGGGGGCGCGGGTCCAGGGCCGCGACGCGCTCGACGATGCCCACCAGGCCGGGGCGCAGCAGCGGCTCCCCGCCGGTGAAGCGGACCTCCTCGATGCCCAGGGAGGTGACCGCGATGTCGATCAGGCGGACGATCTCGTCGTCCGTGAGCAGGTCCGGCTTGGCCAGCCACTGCAGGCCCTCCTCGGGCATGCAGTACGTACAGCGCAGGTTGCACCGGTCGGTGAGCGAGACCCTCAGGTCGGTGGCCACCCGGCCGTAGGTGTCGATGAGCACGCGGCCCCCTCCCTCGCAGCGGATCACACACAGCGGAGCACATTGTCCGACACCTGTGAGCCTACGCGACGGCAGTGACAGCCACAGCGGCCTGATCACACAGGTACGGCGCGGCCGCGTCGTAGGGACCTACACAGGCCTACGGCGCGGCCGCGTACCGGGGCGGGATCAGTGGGCGCCGGTGCCGGTCAGGGACCGTACCTCCAGCTCGGCGTACTTGCCGGTGTCGGGCTCCTCCTTGGACAGGACCGTGCCCAGCCAGCCCATGAAGAAGCCGAACGGGATGGAGATGATGCCCGGGTTCTTCAGCGGGAACCAGGCGAAGTCGACGTCGGGGAACATCGCCTTGGGGTCGCCGGAGACGACGGGCGAGAACAGCACCAGGCCGACGGCCACGATCAGGCCGCCGTAGATCGACCACAGTGCGCCCTGGGTGGTGAACCGCTTCCAGAACAGGCTGTAGAGGATCGTCGGCAGGTTGGCGGAGGCCGCGACCGCGAAGGCCAGGGCGACCAGGCCGGCCACGTTCAGATCACGGGCGAGGGCGCCGAGGGCGATGGAGACGATGCCGATGAAGACGGTCGCCCAGCGGGCCGCCTTCATCTCCTCCTTGTCGGTGGCCTTCCCCTTGCGGATGACGTTGGCGTAGATGTCGTGCGCGAAGGAGGACGACGAGGCCAGGGTGAGGCCGGCGACCACGGCGAGGATCGTCGCGAAGGCCACCGCCGAGATCGTGGCCAGCAGGATCGCGCCCCAGGCCGAGTCGACGCCGCCCAGGTGCAGGGCGAGCAGCGGGGCGGCCGTGTTGCCGGACGGGTTGGAGGCGATGATCTCGTCCTGGGAGATCAGCGCGGCGGCGCCGAAGCCGAGGGCGATGGTCATCAGGTAGAAGCCGCCGATGATGCCGATGGCCCAGTTCACGGACTTCCGGGCGGCCTTGGCGTTGGGCACCGTGTAGAAGCGGATCAGGATGTGCGGCAGACCGGCGGTGCCGAGCACCAGGGCGATGCCGAGGGAGATGAAGTCCAGCTTGGTGGTGCCGCTCGCGCCGTACTGGAGGCCGGGCTCCAGGAAGGCGGCGCCCTTGCCGCTGTTCTCGGCGGCGGTGCCGAGCAGGTCGGAGATGTTGAAGTTGAACTTCAGCAGCACCAGGAACGTAATGAGGATCGTGCCGCCGATCAGCAGCACGGCCTTCACCATCTGCACCCAGGTGGTGCCCTTCATACCGCCGATGGAGACATACACGATCATCAGGACGCCGACGAGGGCGACGATGAGGATCTTGCCGAAGTCCGAGGTGATGCCGAGGAGCAGCGAGACGAGGACGCCCGCGCCCGCCATCTGGGCCAGCAGATAGAAGATCGACACGACGATCGTGGACGTACCGGCCGCCGTGCGGACCGGGCGCTGGCGCATGCGGTACGCGAGCACGTCGCCCATGGTGTAGCGGCCGGAGTTCCTGAGCGGCTCGGCCACCAGGAGCAGGGCGACCAGCCAGGCGACCAGGAAGCCGATGGAGTACAGGAAGCCGTCGTACCCGAAGAGGGCGATCGCGCCCGCGATACCGAGGAACGAGGCGGCCGACATGTAGTCGCCGGAGACGGCGAGGCCGTTCTGGAAGGCGCTGAACTGGCGCCCGCCCGCGTAGAAGTCGGCCGCGTCCTTGGTCTGGCGGCCCGCCCAGACGGTGATGCCGAGCGTCGCCAGGACGAACAGCGCGAACAGGGTGATGATCAGCGGCCGGTGCTCGCTGGCCTCGTTCGCGGCGAGGAAAGTCTGCTGTACGGGGCTCATGCGCCGCCCTCCATCCGGGACTTGATGGCCTCGGCCTTGGGGTCGAGCTTCGCGGCGGCGTGCCGCGAGTACCACCAGGCGATGAGGAACGTGGTGACGAACTGTGCGACGCCGAAGACGAAGGCGACGTTGATGTTGCCGAACAGCTTGGTGCCCATGAAGTCGCCCGCGTAGTTCGACAGCAGGACGTACAGCAGGTACCAGGCGATGAAGGCGACGGTCAGGGGGAAGGCGAAGGAGCGGTAGGAGCGGCGCAGTTCACCGAACTCCGCGCTCTCCTGCACCTCGACGAACTCCTCGGTCGAGGGGAGTCGGTGTTCTGACTTCGAGGGGGGCGGTGCGTCGGTTGCCACGGAGTCTCCTCGCGTTGCGGATGCGATGGTGAGGGTAGTGATGTGGATCACGTGAGCCGGGCGGCGATGTTAGTGCCCTTCGGGCGTGATCCAAAAGGGGGCTCGATCGTGCTCGCGCTCCCTGTTCAACGTCACGGCGGCACGCGCGGACCGGTTCAACCTGTCCGACTTCTTTCGAAAATCGGTACGTCAGGACCACGAAGTCGTCGCGTCATCGTCGGAAGCCATTGCTGGCCAGCGAGTTCGGGAGATAGCTTCGGCCTGCACACCCGTCATGCACCTGCCCGAGCACCACCTGTGTCTCGGGCCGGTTTCGTTTCCGGATGATGTGGAGACCCCATGGCTCATCTGCGTTCCAGACGCCGGCTGGCGCTCGCCGTGCCCGTCGTGCTGTCGCTGACCGCCTCGATCGGCTTCCTGCCGGCGGCCGCCTCGGCCGCCCCGCGCGTGGAGTCCGGCGCGCAGACGGCGGACGCACCCGACCTGGCGTATGTCGTCAACACCAAGACGGACCGGCGCACGATCGCGTCGGTGCAGAAGGCGATCGCCGCGGTCGGCGGCACCGTCGTGACGACGTACGACAAGATCGGCGTGATAGTCGTCCACTCGGCGAACCCGGACTTCGGCGCGCAGATACGCACGGTCCGCGGGGTGCAGTCGGCCGGTGCCACGCGCACCGCCCCACTGGTGGCCGCGGGCACGACGGACGAGGGCGCGGCCGACTACCTGACGGACGGGGAGGCCGCCAAGACCGAAGCCGCCGCCACGCCCGGGAGCGAGCCCCTCGAGGCCGACCAGTGGGACCTGCGCGCGATAGGCGCCGACAAGGCCGCGCAGATCAACCCGGGCAGCGGGAAGGTCACCGTCGCCGTCATCGACACCGGCGTCGACGACACCCACCCGGACCTCGCCCCGAACTTCTCCGCGGGCCAGTCCGCCAACTGCGTCGGCGGTGTCGCGGACACCAGCGAGGGCGCCTGGCGGCCGTACACCGCGGAGGACTACCACGGCACGCATGTCGCCGGTGAGATAGCCGCGGCCCGCAACGGCGTCGGGGTGGCCGGCGTGGCGCCCGGTGTGAAGGTGTCGAGCATCAAGGTGAGCGACCCGCACAACGGTCTCTTCTACCCGGAGAGCGTCGTGTGCGCGTTCGTGTTCGCCGCCGACCACGGCGTCGAGATCACGAACAACAGCTACTACGTGGACCCGTGGCTGTACAACTGCATGGACGACCCCGACCAGAAGGCGATCGTCGACGCGGTCAACCGGGCCCAGCTGTACGCCCAGAAGAAGGGCACCCTGCACCTGGCGTCCGCGGGCAACTCCAACCACGACCTGGACTCCGACGCGATCGTCGACGACACCAGCCCCGACGACTCCACCCCGGTCGAGCGCACCATCGACCCGCACGAGTGCTTCGACGTGCCGACGCAGCTCCCGGGGATCGTCACCGTCAGCGCGACGGGTGTGCAGAACCTCAAGTCGTACTACTCCTCGTACGGCAAGGGTGTCGTCGACATCGCGGCGCCGGGCGGCGACCGGCGCTACCAGCTCCCGGACACGCCGTCGAAGGACGGCCGCATCCTGTCGACCATGCCCAACAACGAGTACGCCTTCCTGCAGGGCACCTCGATGGCCTCGCCGCACGCCGCGGGCGTCGCCGCGCTGCTGAAGTCCGAGCACCCGTGGGCGGGCCCGGCGCAGCTCCAGGCGCTGCTCAAGGCGCAGGCCGACAACCCGGGCTGTCCCGAGTCGTACGACCAGGACGGCAACGGCACGCAGGACGCGGTGTGCGAAGGCGGCGACCGCGTCAACGGTTTCTACGGCTTCGGCATCGTCAATGCGCTGCGCGCGGTGAAGTAGGCCGCCGTCAGGCTTGCGGCGCGACCGGTCCGGTCGCGCCGCACGGACGTCCCGCACGGTCCGTCGTACCGCGAACGAACTGGAGACATCCTCACCATGACAGTGCCTCACCCACGCCACCGCCGCGCCCTGGTGATCCCCGTCGGGATGGCCATGGCGACGGCTGTCGCGTTCCTGCCGGGCGCCACGGCGTCCGCGGCTCCGCCCGCGCCGACGGCAGCGACCGCCGACGCGACCTCGCTCAGCTATGTCGTCAACGTCCGCCCCGGGCACGGCCCTTCGGGGCATGTGAAGAAGGCGATCGCCGACGCCGGCGGCACGATCGTGATGTCGTACGACCGGATCGGCGTGATCGTCGTGCACTCGTCGAACGCCGACTTCGCCAGGACGATCCGCACGGTGCGGGGGGTGGAGTCGGCCGGTGCCACCCGGACCGCCCCGCTGCCCGCGCAGTCCACCACCGACGTGGGGACGCCGAAGGTGCTCAGTGCGCAGGAGGTCGCCGCCGCCGAGGCCGCCGAGGGCCAGGACCCGCTCCAGGGCCTGCAGTGGGACCTGCCGGCCATCAAGGCGGACAAGGCGCACGAGAAGTCGCTCGGCAGCAGCAAGGTGACCGTCGCCGTGATCGACACCGGCGTCGACGACACCCACCCCGACATCGCCCCGAACTTCGACCGCGAGGCCTCCGTCAACTGCGTGACGGGCAAGCCGGACACCACCGACGGCGCCTGGCGGCCCGGCGCGACGGAGAGCCCGCACGGCACGCACGTGGCCGGGGAGATCGCGGCGGCCAAGAACGGCGTCGGTATGACAGGCGTCGCGCCGGGGGTGAAGGTCTCCGGCATCAAGGTGTCCACCACGGCCGGCTACTTCTACACGGAGGCCGTCGTCTGCGGCTTCGTGTGGGCGGCCGAGCACGGCGTCGACGTGACGAACAACAGCTATTACACCGACCCCTGGTACTTCAACTGCAAGAACGATCCCGACCAGAAGGCGCTGGTGGAGGCCATCACCCGGGCCTCGAAGTACGCGGAGAAGAAGGGCGCGGTCAACGTCGCCGCGGCCGGCAACGAGAACTACGACCTCGCGGCCGACGAGATCACCGACCCGGTGTCCCCGAACGACTCCACGCCCACGGAGCGGGTGATCGACCCGTCCGAGTGCTACGACATACCGACCCAACTGCCGGGCATCGTGACGGTCGCGGCCACCGGTGCGAAGGGTCTGAAGTCGTCGTTCTCCAACCACGGTCTGGGCGTCGTCGACATCGCCGCTCCCGGCGGCGACTCCACGGCGTACCAGAAGCCGGAGCCGCCCGCGACCAGCGGCCTGATCCTGGGCACGCTGCCCGGCGGCAAGTGGGGCTACATGGCCGGTACGTCGATGGCCTCGCCGCATGTCGCGGGCGTGGCCGCCCTGATCAAGTCGACCCACCCGCACGCCACTCCGGGCCTGGTGAAGGCCCTGCTGTACGCCGAGGCGGACGCCACGGCGTGCACGGACCCGTACGACATCAACGGCGACGGCAAGGTCGACGCGGTGTGCGAGGGCCCGAAGAACTACAACGGCTTCTACGGCTGGGGCACGGCGGACGCACTGGACGCGGTGACCAGGTAGGGCTTTGGGGCAGGTGATCCGGGCCGGGCGGGCATCCGCCCGGCCCGGACGCCGCGTAGGGCAGGATCTGACGTCATGCTCGCACACGAAGATCCCACGACCTGGGGACCCGAACCGGTCCGGCCCAGATGGCAGCTGGTCCTGCGCTTCCTCGCGACCGTGGTGTGCTTTCCGGTGCTGTGCGTGGTGGGGCTCGCGACGTTCGTCTTCTTCATCGCCCTCGCCTTCCTGACGGAACTGATCGCGATGTTCAGCTCGCGCTACGAGCGAGGCTTCGGGGAGGTGATGGAGTCGGCGCTGGACCGTATCCTCGGCCTGGGCTCCTGGTTCGTCACCTGGCCGCAACTGCGGCACGAGGGGGACACCGAGTACTACCGGGCGAAGGTCGACAAGGTGGTGGCCGACTGGACGGCCCGGGCCTCGGCCCCGCCCGAGCCGGACAAGGCGAAGCCACCGGTGGAATGCGAGATAGCGCTGTCCGTCTATCGCGGTGTGGGCGGCCGCTACCTCGCGGAGGTCGCCCTCGCCCAGGGATGGGAACTGCGCCCGTCCGACGTGCGCAAGGAAGTGCGGCTGCGGTGGTCGGCCGCCACCCGGGTCGACCGACCGGTCGTCGAGGGGTAGGCGGGGCGGCCGGGTGCGCTGCCCCGCGCAGGCGCTCCCCGGTTGTTCTCCTGAACTTGCCTGCTCTGTGGCCGCTGGTGAAGATCTCGAGGTGACGTTGATACGACCCACTCCCGGGGCGGCCGACGCCGACGGGACGGTACGAAGACCCGGTGTCGGCCGGGCGGTCGCCGTGCTCGTCCTGGTGGCGCTCGGCGCGCTGATACCCGTGCTGGGACCGTCCGCCGCTCTGCACGGCACCGGCGAGGCGGCCGCCCCCGGCGTCGGGGGTGTCGGGCTGCTGCGTGCGGTGCTGTTCGCGGCGCTGTGTGTGCCGGTGGGCGAGCTGTTCGTGAACCGGCTGGCCCGCTTCCTGCCCGGCGCACCGGAGGGGCGGCCGCGCAGTTGGGCGCCGTATGCGGCCTGCGCCGGCTTCGTCGCGGCGCTGGGGCTCGCGTCGGTCGTGGCGACCGGCAACCTCGTGCCGACGAGCCTCGCCCAGATCGACGTCGGCGGCCTCTACACGTCCCGGGACGGCAGACTCGCGCTGCTGGAGGTCAACGCGTTCATGGTGGCGGGCCTGTGCGCACTGACGCGCCGGCCGGGGACACAGGTGTGGCCGCTGGCCGCGGTGGCCGTCGCGGAGGCGCTGCGCGCACATCCCCCGACCGAACCCAGCCCGCTCGTCGGCTCCGGTCTGACGCTCGTTCACCTCACCTGCGCCGCACTGTGGGTGGGCGGGTTGCTGCACGTGTTGCGGGCGCTTCGCCGGTGGGGTGCCGCGGAGAGGGGTGCCGCCCTGCTGGGGCGGTACGCGCGCGTGGCGGCCGTTCTGCTGGCCGTGATCACCGCGACCGGCATCTGGAGCACCCTGCGCCGGATGCCGCCGGACACGGTGCTGGAGCAGTTGACGGCCACGGCGTACGGGCGCGTGCTGCTTGCCAAGGTGCTCCTCGTGGCCGTGGTCGCGCTGCTCGCCCTGTGGGCCAGGATCCGGCTGCGCCGGGCGGCCGACCCGCTGACCGCCTGCTTCCCCGCGCGCATGGAGGTCGTCGGGCTCGGGGTGGCGGTCGCGGTGTCCGGCCTGCTGACGGCGTTGCCGCTGCCGATCCGCTGGTGAAGGGTCACGCCGCCTCGCGCAACGGCATCGTCGGGGCACGTCGGTCCGTGCCGAGGGTGCCCGGGTCAGCAGGAACTGCGCGGCGATGTACGTGGCCATGATCCAGAAGTCCGGCCTCGGCAGTTGCGGCCAGTCGAAGACGAGACTGCCGAGCCCCACGGTGACGCTGGCGGCGTCCTTCGCCTCGTAGCCCGCCGCGTCCTCGTCGGGATGGAGACGGACGCTGATCATCCCGATCACGGTGAGCAGCACGAAGGCGGGTATCGGACAGCGGTGTCAGTCCCGGCCCGTATTCTCAGTGACCATGCTCGAAGACCGCACGACCGCAGCGTCCTCCCCCACCGCGTGGCCGGCCGCGTATCCCCACGGTTACGCAGTCGTCGACGTGGAGACCACAGGCCTGGCCAGGGACGACCGGATCATCTCCGCGGCCGTCTACCGGCTGGACGGACGCGGCGAGGTCGAGGACCACTGGTACACGCTGGTCAATCCGGAGCGGGACCCCGGTCCCGTGTGGATCCACGGTCTGACGAGCGAAGTACTCGAAGGGGCGCCGCTCTTCCAGGACATCGCCGAGGAGTTCGCGACCCGGCTGGAGGGCCGGGTGCTCGTCGCGCACAACGCCGTGTTCGACTGGCAGATGATCGCCCGGGAGTACGCGCGCGCGAAGAGCGAGGCCCCGGTGCGTCAACGGCTGTGCACCATCGCCCTGTCCAAGGCGCTGGAACTGCCGCTGCCCAACCACAAGCTCGAGTCGCTGGCCGCGCACTTCGGCGTCGTACAGCAACGGGCGCACCACGCACTGGACGACGCGCGCGTGCTGGCCGAGGCGTTCCGGCCGAGCCTGAGGGCCGCGGCCGAGAGCGGCGTGCGGCTGCCGCTGCACGAGTGCCGGCCGCTGACCGAGTGGTGGGAACCGCCCGCGCCCCGCATCGGACAGCAGGCGACGGGCGGGTACGGCAGTTACCGGCCGGGCAGTTGGCGGCCCTCCCGCAAAAGGCCCGCCTGCCCGTACCCCAACCCAGGTCGGTACGAAGAGGGCAAACGCCTCAAACAGGGCATGCGGGTCGCCTTCTCGGGGGACACGTCGGTCGAGCGCGAGCTGCTGGAGGACCGTGCGACCGAGGCCGGGCTGCATGTCTCCACGAGCCTGTCCCGGCTGACCAGCCTGCTCGTCACGAACGACCCGGACTCGGGCACGTCGAAGGTCGTCAAGGCCCGGCAGTACGGCACGCCGGTGGTCGACGAGGCGGCGTTCGGACAGCTCCTCGGGGACGTGGAGCCGGCGTCGGAGCCGTGAACCCGGCAGGCAGCCGTACGGACGGGTGATTGCCGGGCGACTCGCCCGGCGCCCGCTCGCCCGCGCCGCGGGGACGGCTCACCCTGTGGCGCATGGCGACATGTGAAGTTTGCGGCAATAACTACGGAATGACCTTCGAGGTGCACGCCCAGGGCGCGGTGCATGTCTTCGACTGCTTCTCCTGTGCGATCCACCGCATGGCCCCCATCTGCGAGCACTGCCGGGTCCAGATCATCGGCCAGGGCGTCGAGGCCGAGGGCCACTGGTACTGCGGCGCCCACTGCGCCCGCGCCGAGGGGAAGGCGGGGATCATCGACAAGGTCTGAGACGGTCCAAGCCCACCCGAGCCCTGCCCGATCCCCTGCGGCACACCCCAGCGACAGCACCCCGCAGCCCGAGATGTACGGTCGTGGGGTGTACCGCTTCCTGTTGTCCCGGCAGTGGGTGATCCTCACCCTTGTCGCCCTCGCGCTCATCCCCACGATGATCGAGCTGGGCTTCTGGCAGCTTCACCGGCACGAGAACAGGGTCGCGCTGAACAAGGTGATCGCCGACTCACTGGCGGCCGAGCCTGTCCCGGCCGAGTCGCTGACCTCGCCTGGCGCCGAGGTCGGGGACGCGGACCTGTACCGTCGGGTCACCGCGAAGGGCCGCTTCGACACCGCGCACGAGGTCGTCGTACGCCGCCGGACCAACGCGGACGACGAGGTCGGCTTCCACGTCCTGACGCCCTTCGTCCTCGACGACGGCAAGGTCCTCCTGGTGAACCGGGGCTGGATCCCCGCGGACGGCCCCAGCCAGACGGCGTTCCCGAAGATCCCCGCACCGGCGGAGGGTGAGACCACCGTCACCGGACGGCTGATGCCCGACCAGACGACCGCCGAGAGCGGCATCAAGGACGTCAGGGGACTGCCGGACCGCCAGGTCATGCTGATCAGCAGTGAGCAGGCGGCCGAGCGTCTCGGCAAGCAGGTCCTCGGCGGCTACATCGAACTGACCTCGCCCGAACCCAAGGGCGACACACCCGAGCTGATCCCGGCTCCGGACCACGACAGCATCGGCAACCACATGGCCTACGCCATCCAGTGGTGGCTGTTCTCCGCGGGCGTCCCGGTCGGCTGGGTCATCCTCGCCCGCCGCGAGGTCCGGGACCGCGCGGCGGCGGCGAAGCAGGAGCAGACGGAGGCGGAGCCGGCGACGGTGTAACCCCGTCATCCGCCCGGCTCTTGCCCGGATTGCCCCTACGGCCCCCCGGGAACCCGGAATCCGTGTACCTGCCCACCGAGAACCGAGCCGAGAGCAGAACCGAGAACGGCGCCGGCATCGGCGCCGTGAACCGCATCGAGGACTACGCCCTCGTCGGCGACGAACAGACCGCCGCCCTGATCGGCAAGGACGGCTCCGTCGACTGGCTCTGCCTCCCCCGCTTCGACTCGGCCGCCTGCTTCGCCAAGTTGCTCGGCGACGAGGAGAACGGCCACTGGCGGATCGCCCCCAAGGGCGCCGAGGGCCACTGCACCCGCCGCGCCTACCGCCCCGGAACCCTGGTCCTCGACACCGAGTGGGACACCCCGCAGGGGTCGGTCCGGGTCACCGACCTGATGCCGCAGCGGGACCGCGCACCCGACCTCGTACGCATCGTGGAGGGCTGCAGCGGCCGGGTCACCGTACGCAGCACGCTCCGTCTGCGCTTCGACCACGGCTCGATCGTGCCGTGGGTGCGCAGGACCGACGGCCACCGGGTGGCCGTCGCGGGCCCCGACTCGGCGTGGCTGCGCAGCGAACCCGCCGTGCGCACCTGGGGCGAGGGCTTCGGCACGCACTCGGAGTTCACGGTCGAGAAGGGCGAGAAGGTCGCGTTCGTCCTCACCTGGCACCCCTCCCACGAGCCGCGCCCGCCCCTCGTCGACCCGTACCAGGCACTGCGCAGCAGCGTCACCGACTGGCGGGCGTGGGCGGCCCGCTGCCGTTACCACGGCCCCCACAGGGACACGGTCGTCCGGTCGCTGATCACCCTCAAGGCCCTCACCTACGCGCCGACCGGCGGCATCGTCGCCGCACCCACCACCTCTCTTCCCGAGGAGATCGGCGGTGTGCGCAACTGGGACTACCGCTACTGCTGGCTGCGCGACTCCACGCTCACCCTGGGCGCGCTGCTGTCGGCGGGCTACCAGGAGGAGGCGGAGGCCTGGCGCAACTGGCTGCTGCGGGCGGTCGCGGGCGACCCGGCGGACCTGCAGATCATGTACGGGCTGGCGGGTGAACGGCGGCTTCCGGAGTACGAGCTGCCCTGGCTGACCGGTTTCGCCGGTTCCGCACCCGTGCGGATCGGCAACGACGCCGTACGGCAGTTGCAGCTGGACGTGTACGGCGAGGTCATGGACTCCCTGTCGCTGGCCCGGCTTTCGGGCCTGTCCGTCAAGCCGCACGTGTGGCGCCTGCAGTGTGCCCTGATGAAGTTCCTGTGTACGGCGTGGCGGCAGCCGGACGAGGGGCTGTGGGAGGTGCGCGGCGGCCGGCGCCAGTTCGTGCACTCGAAGGTGATGGTGTGGGTGGCCGCCGACCGCGCGGTGCGCACGCTGGAACGGCATCCGGAGCTCGAGGGTGACCTGGCGGGCTGGCGGGAGATGCGCGAGGAGGTGCACCGCGAGGTGTGCGAGCGGGGGTACGACCCCGAGCGGAACACCTTCACGCAGTACTACGGTTCGCGCGAGCTGGACGCCGCCCTGCTGCTCATCCCGCGCGTCGGCTTCCTGCCGCCGGACGACCCGCGGGTGAAGGGAACCATCGACGCGGTGCGCAAGGAGCTGTGCCACCAGGGCTTCCTGCGCCGCTACAGCACCGACGGGACGGTCGTCGACGGGCTGCCCGGCAGCGAGGGGGCCTTCCTGGTGTGCTCGTTCTGGCTCGCGGACGCAATGCACATGACGGGTCGTACGGACGAGGCCCGCGAGCTGTTCGAACGACTGGTGGGGATGGCGAACGACGTGGGGCTGCTGGCCGAGGAGTACGAGCCCGTGACCGGCCGCCAGCTCGGCAACTTCCCGCAGGCGTTCAGCCATATCGGCCTGGTGAACACGGCCCTCGCCCTGTACGGGGCGGACGGGGCAGGATAGGGGCCATGGATCTTGGACTGAAGGACCGGGTGTACGTCGTCACCGGGGCCACGCGCGGGCTGGGCAACGCCTCCGCGCGCGAGCTCGTGGCCGACGGGGCGAAGGTGGTCATCACCGGGCGGGACGACAAGCGGGTCGCCGACGCGGCGGCGGAGCTGGGGCCGAACGCGTACGGGGTGGCCGTGGACAACGGCGATCCGCAGGCGGCGGCCCGCCTGATCGGTGCCGCACGCGAGCGGTTCGGCGGCTTCGACGGCATCCTCGTCAGCGTCGGCGGGCCGCCCGCCGGGTTCGTCGCCGACAACACCGACGAGCAGTGGCAGTCGGCGTTCGAGTCGGTGTTCCTGGGTGCGGTGCGGCTCGCCCGCGCGGCGGCGGCGGAGCTCGAAGCCGGGGGCGTCATCGGGTTCGTGCTGTCCGGCTCGGTGTACGAGCCGATTCCGGGGCTGACCATCTCCAACGGGCTGCGGCCGGGGCTGGCGGGCTTCGCCAAGTCGCTCTCGGACGAGCTGGGGCCGCGGGGTATTCGCGTCGTCGGGGTGCTTCCCGGTCGTATCGACACGGATCGCGTGCGTGAGCTGGACTCCTTGTCCGCGGATCCGGAGGCGACGCGTGCGGCTGCCGAGTCACGTATTCCGTTGCGGCGGTACGGGGCGCCGGAGGAGTTCGGGCGTACGGCCGCGTTCTTGCTGTCGCCGGCTGCGTCCTATCTGACGGGCGTCATGGTGCCGGTGGACGGCGGGGCACGGCACGGCTTCTGAAAGGGACCTCAACTGACCCTTTCCGCACGGTGCTTGACGCCCCTCAGGCGGACCTCGGCGGGCAGCGACGCCAGGCCCGCCGAGTCGCGGGCGTGGGCCAGGGCCTGGGCCGTGAGGCGGTGGAGCGCATCCCCGGGGTCCACGTGCGGCTCCACCAGGAGCCGTACCCGTGCCTCCGGCGCACTGCGTCGCCCCGTGAGCTGGACATGGGCGCGGGCGACGCCGTCCAGGGCGTCCGCCTCGCCGGTGAGTACGCCTTCCAGGGCCCGCCCGCGCAACAGGGCGCCCTCGCCGTCGCCGGTGTCGACGAGCACCTCGGCGAGCCGGCGCCGGCGCACCACCGCGACCAGCCACCACAGGGCGAGCAGGACGAGGACGGCGAGCGCGGCGAAAACGGTGGGCCACCACCAGCCGGCGTCGCGCCAGCGGGTCCGCTCGGCGTCGCCGAGCGGCACGTCGTTCGTGCCGTGATGGATCCACCAGGACGGGGGGTCGACGCCCAGCCCGACGGCGAGCACCGCCCCGCCCAGCACGACCAGCACCAGCCCGATGATCGCGAGCAGCACCCGGTTGACGGCCCTGAGCACCGCGCTCACCCCTTCCGGCCGGGCCGCCGGACGTGCACCGTCAACGCGGGCCGCCGGGCCAGGCCCAGCCCCCTGATCGCGTCGGCGAGCACGCTGTCCAGGTCGGCGCGTACCTCGTCCAGTTCACGGAAGTGCGAGACCGCCCGTACGTCGGCCCGCCTGCGGCGCATCCGGACCCGTACCGACTGCACACCGGACACCTCCATGGTCCGGTCGCGCAGCACGGTCGCGGCGGCGTCGCGGTGCAGTCCGGCGCGTACGTCGGCCTGGGTGCGCCGCATCGGCAGGACGGCTCGCAGTCCGGGCGTCGTGGCCAGCACGATCAGCCAGAGGCCGAGGGCGGCGGCGACGCCGGCGCCGACGAGGACCCAGGTGTCGTCGAGGGGGCGTTCGGCGAGTTGGCGGGCGAGTTCCCGGCGCCAGTGCATGGGCGGCCGGTCGGCGCGGACGGCGGCGATGTCGTAGAGGAAGGCGCCCGCGACGACGAGGAGCAGCAGCGCGACGATGCCCGCGGGGATACGGCGGGCCGACCAGAAGCGGTGGTTTCCGCCGTTGTCCGCGTCGGCGACCGGCAGCGGTTCGTAGGCAGCCGACGAGGCGGACTGGCCGAGTTCGGGCTCGGTCGGTTCTCTCTCGATGACCGGCAGTTGCTGTGTGGTGCCGTCGGAACCCTGGGACTCGCTCATCGCGTCCTCCCCTGCGCCGCGCCGTGCGCCGCTGCCAGATGCAGCCGCTCCACCTGGACGGCGACCTCCGGAACGTCCATTCCCACCAACGCGCCTACCCGTTCGACGACCTGGCGACGCACCTGCCCGCAGCGGGAGCCGATGTCGCTGGGGTAGTCGAGTTCGAGGTGGATGTGGACCCGGGCGGCGTCGTGGTGCACGACGACCGTGGCGTGCGGGCGGGCCGCCTCGGGCGGCAGCGTGCCGAGCGCCTCGCGGGCCGCCTGCGCGGCGATCTTCGCGACCACGCGGTCGGCGATCAGGGTCGCCCCGCGCTCGCCCGGAGGTACGACGGTGACCGGTCTGCGAGGTTCGGCGGCCCCACTGCTCACGGGCGTCACCGCCGGCGTTCGCCACGCGAACGGAAGAAGTCGCCGGCCTCCAGGTCCCCCTCCAGGAACCGGCCGACGACGAACCCGACGGCGCCCAGGGCCGCCACCAGCAGGAAGGCACCGAACCCCCCGAAGTACCCGGCGAAGCCCAGGGCCATTCCGGCGATCATGCCGACCAGGGCCATGCTCATCGTGCGCTCCTCAGCTAGTCAGCGGCGCGTCAGCCGTACAGGTGCTCCGGTTGCCGGGGCGTCACTGGATCCGGGGCTCCGTCTCCTCTTCTTCTTCCTCCGGAAGCTTGACATCACTCACCGCGATGTTGACCTCGACCACCTCGAGTCCGGTCATCCGCTCCACGGCCGAGACCACGTTCTCCCGCACGGCCCGCGCGACATCGCCGATCGACACGCCGTAGTCGACGACGATCTCCAGGTCGAGCGCGGTCTGCACCTCTCCGACCTCAGCCTTCACCCCGCGCGTCACGGACTTCGCCTGGCCGGGCACCCGCTCGCGTACGGCCCCGAAGGTGCGGCTCAGTCCGCTGCCCAACGCATTCACGCCGACGACATCGCGGGCTGCGAGTCCGGCGATCTTCTCCACGACCCCGTCGGCGATGGTGGTCCTCCCCCGGGTCCCCGGATCGCCGCCGCCACGCCGGGTGGGCTTGCGGGTCTGTACCGGAGGCTGGGTTTCGCTTTCGGGGGCCTGTGTCCGGTTCGTATCGGTCATGGCCGTGCGTCCCTTTCGGTCGTCATCCCCTTCGACCACGGTAAGCGCGGTTACTCGGAGGCGCGCCAGGAATGCGGCAGGCTGGAGTAATGACGGCGGACGGATGGACGCGGGCGGTACGGCGGCAACCGGGGCTCGGCAGGCTTCTGCCGCTGGGCGGCCCGCGCGACGGCGCGTGGATCACCGAGCGGGCGGTGGAGGCGGTGCTGCGGCATGCGGCGGGCGCGGTGCCCGGCGTGCGTCTGGGCGCGGTCGGGATCAGTCTGGCCGATCCGGAGGGCGCCCATGAGCCCGCCGTACCGCCACCACCGAGCGCCCTGCCGCCCGGCCCTCTGCGGGTGACCGCCGATTTCGCGGCGACGGCCGCCGAACCGCTGCCGACGGCGGCCTCCCGGCTGCGTGGGGCCCTGGCGGCGGCCGCGTCGCAGCGGCTCGGGCTGACGGTGGCGGAGGTCGACCTGCGGGTGACCGCCCTGCTGGACCAGGAGGCGGAACCCGACGCCGTACAACCCCCTCAGCCGCCGCAGGCGCGGGAGTCGACAGACCCCGAGGAAGCCCTGGTGGCCGGGGCCGCCCTCACCGTCCAGGGCGTGAGCCGGCTGACCGGGGCGCTGGGCGGTGTGGGCCGGGCGGTGCACCTCGAGGAGGAGCCGGGCGACCGCGCGCTCCCGCGCCGCCATGTGCGGATCGAACTGGCGGTACACGCGGACCACCGGGCCGTGGACGTGGCCCGGGAGGTCCGCGCGAAAGGGAGAGAGGCGCTGCCGGATCACCCCACGGTGGCGGTACTGATCACGGCAGTCGGCTGACCGTCCTACTCGCCGATGCCCGCCAGATCCCGCAACCGGCGCGCCTGAGCGGCACGTTCGGCGACCCGCTGCTCCTCGTACGTACGCTCTCCCGCACCTCGCAGCAGGGCCTTGGTCTCGATGACCGCGTCCCGCGGCGCGGCAAGGAGCGCCGCCGTCAGGTCCCGTACGGCGCCGTCGAGTTCGGCCGGCGGCACGGCGACGTTCGCCAGCCCCGTGCTCACGGCCTCCTCAGCCTGTACGAAGCGCCCGGTCGCACAGATTTCGAGCGCGCGGGCATAGCCGACGAGCCCGACCAGCGGATGGGTGCCGGTCAGGTCCGGCACCAGCCCCAGGCTGGTCTCGCGCATGGCGAACTGCACGTCGTCCGCGACGACGCGCAGGTCACAGGCGAGGGCGAGTTGGAAGCCCGCGCCGATGGCATGCCCCTGCACCGCGGCGATGGACACGATGTCGCTGCGCCGCCACCAGGTGAACGCCTCCTGGTACTCGGCGATGGTTGCGTCCAGCTCGGCGTCACCGCCGCGCGCGAGGTCGATGAAGGACGGCTCGCCCTCGAAGCCCTCGGGCGTGAACGCCTGCCGGTCGAGCCCGGCCGAGAAGGACTTGCCCTCGGCGCGCAGCACGACCACGCGGACGGTGCCCGGCAGCAACCGGCCCGCCTCGGCCAGCGCCCGCCACAGAGCGGGGCTCTGCGCGTTGCGCTTGGCCGGATTGGTCAGCGTCACCGTGGCGATGGCGTCGTCGACGGTGAGCCGTACGCCGTCCTTGTCGAGTACCGGGTCGAGCGAAGCCATGGGGCGCCTCCGATGGGTGCGGTCATCGTGAGTGCCGTACGACGGCACTCATAAGTGACTGCACAGTAACCACCCAGCCGATCACCTGACCGACCGGGTGGCCACCATCGAAGTCGAGGGGCCTCGCCCGGAGCTCAGGCCGAAGCGGCCTTCTTGCCCCGTGTCGCCCCGCCACGCCCACGGAGCGTGACGCCCGACTCGCTGAGCATGCGATGTACGAAGCCATACGAGCGGCCGGTCTCCTCGGCCAACGCCCGGATGCTCGCACCGGCGTCGTACTTCTTCTTCAGGTCTGCCGCGAGCTTGTCGCGCGCGGCGCCGGTCACCCGGCTGCCCTTCTTCAGAGTCTCGGCCACCCGTGCCTCCTCATGGGAAGTGCGCTCTGGTCCCCTCATGATCACCCCTCCGGGGCTTCATGGCCACCCATTCGGCAAGGTCCGTGGGTGAGGGTTTTGACGACAGGAGCACATCCCCACAAGCGGAATCATTAGTTCCACCAGGTGATATGCATACGGCCGAACGGGTTGTTCCGTGAATTACCAGGTCAGGAACGCGGCGCGGCCGACCCCTTGTCGACAAAGGGATCGGCCGCGAAACCGGTGTAGGACACACCGGGGTACGAGGAGATCTCACACAGATGGTGGATCACCGATGGGCCGAATGATCCATACGCGTGGATCACTCATTCGATCAAGCGGCACTGACCGCCGCCGCCGGCTCAGGCGAGGGCGACCAGATCGGCGTAGTCGGCGCCCCACAGGTCCTCGACGCCGTCCGGCAGCAGGATGATCCGCTCCGGCTGGAGCGCCTCGACGGCGCCCTCGTCGTGGGTGACGAGGACCACGGCGCCCTTGTAGGTGCGCAGCGCGCTGAGGATCTCCTCGCGGCTGGCCGGGTCGAGGTTGTTCGTCGGCTCGTCGAGGAGCAGGACGTTGGCCGACGACACCACGAGGGTGGCGAGGGCGAGGCGGGTCTTCTCGCCGCCGGAGAGGACCCCGGCCGGCTTGTCGACGTCGTCGCCGGAGAACAGGAACGAGCCGAGCGTCTTGCGGACCTCGACCAGGTCGAGGTCGGGGTTGGCGGAGCGCATGTTCTCCAGGACCGTGCGCTCGGGGTCGAGGGTCTCGTGCTCCTGCGCGTAGTAGCCGAGCTTGAGGCCGTGGCCCTCGACGACCTCGCCGGTGTCGGGCTTCTCGACGCCGCCGAGGAGGCGCAGCAGGGTCGTCTTGCCGGCGCCGTTGAGGCCGAGGATGACGACTCGGGAGCCCTTGTCGATGGCCAGGTCGACGTCGGTGAAGATCTCCAACGAGCCATACGACTTCGACAGGCCCTCCGCCATCAGCGGGGTCTTGCCGCAGGGCGCGGGCTCGGGGAAGCGGAGCTTGGCGACCTTGTCGGAGGCGCGTACCGCTTCCAGTCCGGCGAGCAGCCGGTCGGCACGCTTGGCCATGTTCTGCGCGGCGACCGTCTTGGTGGCCTTGGCGCGCATCTTGTCGGCCTGCGAGTGCAGTGCGGCGGCCTTCTTCTCGGCGTTCTGCCGCTCGCGCTTGCGGCGCTTCTCGTCGGCCTCGCGCTGCTGCTGGTAGAGCTTCCAACCCATGTTGTAGACGTCGATCTGGGCGCGGTTCGCGTCCAGGTAGAAGACCTTGTTGACGACCGTCTCGACCAGGTCGACATCGTGGGAGATCACGATGAAGCCGCCGCGGTACGTCTTCAGGTAGTCACGCAGCCAGACGATCGAGTCGGCGTCGAGGTGGTTGGTGGGCTCGTCGAGCAGCAGCGTGTCCGCGTCGGAGAACAGGATCCGGGCCAGCTCGATACGGCGGCGCTGACCGCCGGAGAGCGTGTGCAGCGGCTGGCCGAGCACCCGGTCGGGCAGGTTGAGCGCGGCGGCGATGGTGGCGGCCTCCGCCTCGGCGGCGTATCCGCCCTTGGTGAGGAACTCCGTCTCCTGCCGCTCGTACTGCCGGAGCGCCTTCTCGCGGGTGGCGCCCGTGCCGTTCGCGATGCGCTGCTCGTTCTCGCGCATCTTGCGGATCAGTACGTCCAGGCCGCGGGCGGAGAGGACGCGGTCGCGGGCGAGGATGTCGAGGTCGCCGGTGCGGGGGTCCTGCGGGAGGTAGCCCACCTCGCCGGAGCGGGTGACGGCGCCGGCGGCGGGGATGCCCTCGCCGGCCAGGACCTTGGTGAGGGTGGTCTTGCCGGCGCCGTTGCGGCCGACCAGGCCGATGCGGTCGCCCTTGGCGACGCGGAAGGTTGCGGATTCGATGAGGACGCGGGCACCGGCGCGCAGCTCGATACCGGAGGCGGAGATCACGGACAGACTCCAGGGCGGGTTGTGAGGCGGGACAGGCGGCTGAGGGACTTCCCGCCGTCTAATGCGCGAGGAGAATGGCCATGGACCCAGTCTAACGGGGCGCTGCAACCAGTTTTTGCGGGTTCAGCTGTTCGGGCCGCGGCCGAGGGCCCCGTTGCCCAGGGGCCTGCGGTGCGGGGCGATCCGGCCCAGGTCGTCGACGGCGACGAGCTGCGCGGTCCACGCGTCCCGGGCGCAGGGCTGGGCGATCAGCAGGGCTCCGCCGCGGTGCAGCGCACGTTCGGGCGCGAACCAGCATCCCTTGCGGGCGGGCAGCACCCAGCGCAGGTCACCGTCGGCGGTGCGGTACGCGGCGACGCGGCGCGGGGTGAGGACGGCGAGGATGCCGCGGCCGAGGGGGCGCAGCACGCCGGTGCCGCCGTGGGCCGCGAGCCAGCCGGCGGAGGCGGGCAGGGCACGGTGCCAGCGCACGGACCTGCCGTCGGTGGCGGTGACGAAGCCGTCGTCCCAGAGCGTGATCGCCTCCCCGCGCGCGGGGAGCACGGTGAGCGGGCGCCGGCCGTCACGGGCGTGACGCCAGCGGACCTCGCCGGTCGTCGGGTCGTACGCCTCGACGGTCCCCTCATGGGTGCGCAGTTCCGTCGGGTGCTGCACGCGCGCGTGGACGGTGAGGCGGTCTCCGTAGGGGGCGGGGCGCGCCTGGTGGGCGGCGGCGAGGAGGGGGGCCGCGAGAAGGAGGGCGGCCCCGGCGGCCAGGAGGCGGCGGAGGGTGCGCGGCGGGGCTTTCGAGACCGGGGCGTGGGGGCTCGTCCGCGTCACCTCGACCGGCAGAACGATCACCACGCCCCCTTCGTCCAGAGCCACTGCTCGCCGCTTCCCACGCGGACAGGCGCAGAGCGTAGCCACGCGCGGGACGGGGCGCGGGGTGCGCCGTCGGGACACGACGCGGGGGCGGGGGCGGGTCCCCCGTTCGGACGCCCGCCCCGGCGCCGGCTTCCTCCCGGTCGCGGGGCGTTGTCAGTGGCGGGTGCAAGACTGAGCAACAGGCAGCATTTCCGGGCTTGTTTTTCAGCTTGTTTCCGGGATTTCCGGACTGGAGATCCCGGCATTTCGGGCAGCGACAACAAGGGAGTGATCGGCATGGCAGGCACCGGCGGTGGGCGTCCGAGCATCTTTCCGACGCTGCTGTACTCGGACGCGAAGGCGGCGATCCGGCAGCTGACGGAGGCCTTCGGCTTCACGGAACTGTCCTTGTACGAGAGCGAGGACGGCACGGTGATGCATGCCGAGCTGGTCCAGGGCAACGGCGCGGTGATGCTCGGCTCGAAGGGCCGCGGCGGCCGCTTCGACGAGGCGATGAAGGGCGCGGGCCCGACGGGGGTGTACGTCGTCGTGGACGACGTCGACGCACACCACCAGCGGGCCGTGGACCACGGCGCGGAGATCCTGATGCCCCCGACGGACCAGGACTACGGCTCGCGGGACTACATGGCCCTGGACCTCGAGGGCAACATCTGGAGCTTCGGGACGTACGGCCCGCAGATCGAGGCCTGAGCCGGGTCAGCTGCCCCCGGTGTGCACCTGGAAGGCCGCACGGCGTACGGCCTTGGCCAGGGCGGGGTCGGGGTGGGCCGCGGCGAGCGCCACCAGGACCTGGACGGTGCGGGGATGGCCGACCGCGCGCACCTCGTCGAGCAGCGCGGGCACCGTCGGCTGCACGGCGGACTCCAGATGCCGGACGAGCAGGAGCGCCTCACCGTGGTCGGCGACTGCGGCCGCCGTGTCGACCCACAGCCAGGTGGCCTCCTCCCGGGTGAGCACCTCGTAGGCGTCCTCCGGGTCGGCTCCGTCGTGTTCGGCGAGCCACAGCAGGGCGTACGGCCGCAGGGTCGGCTCGTCGAGCGCGGTGCGTACGTCGGGCTCGGCGGGGGCACCGACGACGCGCAGCGCCTCGAAGGCGAGGCCGCGCAGCAGGGCGTCCTCGCCGCGGGCGGCGTCGAGGAGTTCGGTGACGGCGCTGCCGACGGGGCGGGCGGCGAGCCAGGCGCGGTACTCGGCGCGGGCCGCGTTCGGGCGCAGCTGGGCGCAGCCGCGGAGCATGTCCTCGGCGGCCGCCTCGATGTTCCCGGCGGGGCTCTGCGCGGCGACGCAGATCTGCTCCAGCTTGACCCAGACCGCCCAGCTGCCCAGTGGGGTGAGGGTGGCCTGGCCGTCGCCGTAGGTGAGTGCGCCGACGGAGGCGAGGGCGTGCAGGGCCCAGTCGAGGAGAGGGGCCAGTTCGGCGTCGTCCCCCGGGGGCTCGGGGTGCGCCGCGGGATGCGCCGGGCCGGCGTCGGCAGGGGGCGCGGGGGCCGGGATGCGCGCGGGTTCGCGCGGCGGGCCGTAGGGGATTTCGCAGCGCTCGGTGCGCAGTTCCCTGACGCGTTGCGCCAGCAGATCGAGGAGCTGCTCGACGGGGACCGGTCCGGCGGACAGCTGGAGGAAGGAGAGCACCTGAGGCATGGCCGAGACGACCTCGGCAACGGCGGCGGGCTCGTGGTCGGCGGGTTCCGGGTGGGCGAGCGACCAGGCATCGAACAGGGCGACCCAGCCGCGCAGAACGGCGGTGTCGTCACGGTCCCAGGCCCGCAGCCGCCAGCCGGGGCGGGCGTTGTCGCCGTGCACCTCGACGAGGCCGGCGAGGCGGGCGGTGTCCCAGTCGGCGCGGACCTGGGCCGGCGTCAGACCCAGTTCACCGGCCGCCCGTTCGGCGGTCGCGTCGGCCAGGGGGGCCTTGCCGTCGGAGGCGGCGTTGTCCCTGCCGGGGCCGAGTGCGGTGTCGGCCCAGCGGGCGACGCGGGCCGCGCCGGCCAGCCTGGAACGTGCCATTCCAGCCAGCTCCGAGGGAGCCGGTGTGCCCTCCGGCGGGCGGGGCGCGGGGCGGCGCGAGCGCCGCTGGTTCATCGCTCGGGGGGCGGCGGCCAGGGGTCGCGGGCGGACGAGTCGAAGCCTGGAGTCGCGCGGGATACGGGACGTCACGGGTGCAGTCTTCCGGTTGACGGTCCGAAAACCCAAACGGAATGTCACGGGCGGCGACGGGACTGGCCAACGCAAGGGCTCCTCGGCGGCCCGGGCCGAGATCCGGACAGTGGTACGGCGTTAAACGGAACCGTCGCGGCCGGGACTTACATCAGCGGTGTCAGGAAGCGGCGGAGGGCTTCCTCGTATGCCGACGGGTCGGCGTTCCACAGGGCGCTGTGCGGGGCCTGCCGGACGGTGTGGAGGGCGACCAGGTCGGGGCGGCGTTCGGCCAGCCGGCGGGAGTAGGCCCACGGGGCGACCGTGTCGTCGGGGCCGTGGAAGATCAGAGTCGGGATCTTCAGGCGTTCGGGGTGGGCGGCCTCGTCGATGCGGTCGCCGTACAGACCGGTGCGGCCCTGGGCGGCGCGCACGGCCAGCGGCAGCAGGGGGGCGGGCATCCGCCGGGCCGCGGCCAGGGCGCGCAGCGTCGCCTCCCAGTTGAGTACCGGAGAATCGAGCACCAGGCCGCGGATGCGGTCGCGGTCGGCGGAGTGCGCGGCGGCGCGCAGGGCCATGGTGGCGCCGGTCGACCAGCCGTACAGGACGACCCGTTCGGCGCCGTACCGCACGGCGTGGCGGATCGCCGCGTCCAGGTCGCGCCACTCGGTCTCGCCGAGATGGTTCAGGCCGTCGGGCGGGCGGGGTGCGCCGAGGTCGCCGCGGTAGGCGAGGTCGAGCACGGGGAAGCGGAGGCCGTGCAGGAACTCCATGACGTTCATGGGGTGTTCCCGTGTCATGCCCAGGCCGTGCACGGTGATCACCCAGGTGTCCCTGGCGGCGGGCACGAACCAGGCGGGCAGGACGCCGAGTTCACCGGGCACGTCGACGTCGGCGTGGTCGAGACCGAGGGCGGCGCCGGGGTCGCCGATGTGCAGGTTGGGGGTGAGCCACACCTTGTCGCCCGGCTCCAGGCTGCCGTGCGTGACGCGCTCCAGGCGGCGGACGACGGCGTCGGCGGGGTGCGGGGCGCTGTCCAGGACGGGGCCGACGACCGCGTGGGATCCGTCGCCGGAGAGGCCGTAGGTGCCGGGGCGTTGGGAGGCCAGGGCGCGGGTGAGGGTGACGCTGCCCGCGGCCGTGCCGTGCACGGTGAGCCGGGGTTCGGTGGGCAGGGGCCGGCCCGGCGGCGCCTTCAGTGCGGCGCCGCTGGCGAACCGGCCGACGGCCACGGCGGCGGCGCCGGCTGCGGTCATCGCGGTGACGGCGGCTGCCGCCGCTTTGACAGTGCGCACGGATCCAGTGTCCTGGCGGACGTGGGCGGGGGCCAGTGGGAGGGGGGCTCGGGGTGATGCGGCTTGGGGCGTTGAGGGGGGTGCGGGTGGGGGTGGGATCGGTCACCGGCGCAGGCCGGGTGCCGCTGCGCCGGTGCGGGTGGGGGTGGGATCGCTCACCGGCGCGTGCGGGGTGCCGCTGCGCCCACCCGTGCCGCCCCAGCGGCACGACTGCCCGCAGCTCCGCCGGGTCGTCATCCCCGCTGCCCGTACCCCCGCAACCGCTCTCCCGCCGCCCTCAGCTGGTCGTCGGACAGGAGGGTCGGGGTCAGGCCGGGGACCGAGGAGGCGGTCAGCCAGAGGTGGCACATCCACTCCAGCTGGGCGGTGCGGTCGTAGGCCTGGTCGAGGGTGGCGCCGTAGGTGAGGGTGCCGTGGTTCTGGAGGAGGCAGCCGGAGCGGTCGGCGAGGGCGTGCAGCATGTTCTCGGCCAACTCCTCGGTGCCGTACGTCGCATACGGGGCAACCCGGACGGACCCGCCGAGCGCGCCGGCCATGTAGTGGATCGCGGGGAGCTCGCGGACGAGCGTCGAGACGGCGGTGGCGTGCACGGCGTGGGTGTGGACGACGGCGCGGGCGTCGGTGGTGCGGTACACGGCGAGATGCATGGGCAGTTCGCTCGTCGGGACGAGCGTGCCGCGCACCTGCCGTCCGTCGAGGTCGACGGCGGTCAGGTCGTCCGGCGTGAGCCGGTCGTAGGGGACGCCCGAGGGTGTGACCAGGACCGTGTCCCGGACGCGTACGGACACATTGCCGGACGTACCGACGACCAGTCCGTCGGCCACGGTCCGGCGGGCCGTCGCCACGAGCGCCTGCCAGGCCCGGAACTCCTCGTCCCGCACACCGCTCATCCGCGGCTCCCCCACTTCCTGTGCACCCTCCCGGCCGCCCCGGACGTCCCGCTGGTCCCGCCGCTTTTCCGCCATGCCGTGATCCTGCCAGGGAGGCCGTCGGACGGTTGCCGCGCCGGGGCACTGTAGGGCGGAAGCGGCACGTCCGGAAGGGTGCATATCAGCACAGATCCCCCTTCACCCCCATTTGGCCGGAGATCGATGAGCATTCAACGATCTTCCCGTACTCTCTGGGGGGATTTGTCATGCACGTTGCCATTCCGGGGGGAAACATGGCCCGTGACCGCAAACCGTTCCGCCATCGCAGCCGCCTTGCCGCGGCGTCGGTGGCGGCCCTCGCGATCGGGGGGACCGCACTGGCCGAGATTCCGGCCACGGCGGCGAGCAAGCCGAAGGGGCACGACGTCTCGTCGCATCAGAAGAACGTCAACTGGCAGAGCGCGAAGTCGAAGGGCGCCCGGTTCGTCTACGTCAAGGCGACCGAGTCCACCACGTACCGCAACCCGTACTTCAGCCAGCAGTACAACGGTGCGCGGAACGCGGGCCTGATACGCGGGGCCTACCACTTCGCGCTGCCGGACAAGTCGTCGGGCAAGGCCCAGGCGGCGTACTTCGTCCGCAACGGCGGCGCCTGGCGCGGGGACGGCTGGACGCTGCCACCCGCGCTCGACATCGAGTACAACCCGTACGACAAGAAGCACAAGTGCTACGGCCTGAGCAAGGCGAAGATGGTCAGCTGGATCAAGGCCTTCAGCGACGAGGTGAAGCGGCTCACCGGCCGCCGCCCCGTGATCTACACCACCACCCACTGGTGGAACACCTGCACGGGCAGCAGCCGCGCCTTCGCCGGCAACCACGCGCTGTGGACAGCGCGCTACGACTCGGCGAGCGCGGGAACACTCCCGGCCGGGTGGTCGTTCTGGACGCTCTGGCAGTACGACAACAGCGGCAGCCTGCCGGGTGACCAGAATCTCTTCAACGGCTCGACGACCCAGTTGAGGAAGTTCGCAAAGGGCTCGTAGCCGGGCAGGACGGGGCCGTCGATTCCTGACCGGACGACGGCCCCCACCTTGAGACACCCTGGCGCCCCCCTCAGTTCACCTTTCGTTCACTTGGGTTACGTACGTTCGTCCAGCCAATGACCTCGAACGATTGCCTGGGTAAATGGAAGGCATCTCGCTGATCCTCGCGATTGTGGTGGTAACCGCACTCGCGTTCGATTTCACGAACGGTTTCCACGACACCGCGAACGCGATGGCGACCACCATCTCCACCGGTGCCCTCAGACCCAAGGTCGCGGTGGCCATGTCCGCCGTCCTCAACCTGGTCGGCGCCTTCCTCTCCGTGGAAGTCGCCAACACGATCTCCAAGGGACTGGTCGACGAGAGCGGCATACGTCCCGAGGTCATCTTCGCCGCACTCGTCGGCGCGATCCTGTGGAACCTGCTGACCTGGCTCGTAGGCCTCCCGTCGTCCTCCTCGCACGCCCTCATGGGCGGTCTGATCGGCGCCACCATCGCCTCGGCCGGCGTGGGCGCCGTGCACGGCGACGCGCTCGTCACCAAGGTGCTGATCCCGGCGATCGCCGCCCCGCTGGTGGCCGGCATCGCGGCGATGCTGGCCACGCGGCTGACGTACCGGCTCGGCAGGAAGGCCGACGGCAAGGCGGCCGCGAAGGGCTACCGCGCCGGCCAGATCGCCTCCGCCGGCCTCGTCTCCCTCGCCCACGGCACCAACGACGCGCAGAAGACCATGGGCATCATCACCCTCGCCCTGGTCGCCGGCGGCTCCCTCGCCCCCGACTCCGACCCCCCGATGTGGGTCATCCTCTCGGCGGGCCTGGCCATCGCGCTCGGCACCTACCTCGGCGGCTGGCGCATCATCCGCACCATGGGCAAGGGCCTGACCGACCTCCAGCCGCAGCAGGGCTTCGCCGCGCAGACCAGCGCCGCGACGGTCATCCTGGCCTCCTCCCACCTGGGCTTCTCGCTGTCCACCACGCACTCGGTCTCCGGTGCGGTGATGGGTGCGGGCCTCGGCCGCAAGGGCGGGGTCGTGCGCTGGTCCACCGCCACCCGTATGTTCGTCGCCTGGGGCCTGACCCTGCCGGCCGCCGCGCTGGTCGGTGCCGTCGCGGAGTGGGTCACCGGCTTCGGCTCATGGGGCACCGCGCTCGTCGCCGTCTTCCTGGTCGCCTCCAGCGCCGCGATCTGGATGCTCTCCCGGCGTGAGGTCGTCGACCACACGAACGTCAACGACACGGCGGAGGAACCGGCCGGTGTCGTGACGACCGCGATGGCCGCCGTGGCCACTCCCCCGCCCGGCGCGGCCGAGGGCCTGACGGCCACGATCCCCGCGCAGCCCGCATCCCCGGACCAGGCGCCTTCCCGGGCCACCGTCTGAGCCCCCAGGTACGAAGGAAGCAGAAGCAGCATGAAGATCGACTGGGCGGCCCTCGGCTCCGTCTTCGGCGTCAGCCTCGTGGCCACCGTGGCCCTCGTGGGCCTGTTCACCCTCGGCATCGCGGGCCTGTCCCGCCGGGAGCGCGCGGTGGCGCAGGGCGATTCGGCCGCGCTCGCCGTCGCGGGGGCGTACGCCGCCTTCGCGGCATGTGCGGCGGCGGTGGCGTACGGGATCTATCTGATCGTGGCCTGAACCTGACTCAACCGACGCGCCGGGCGGTACGGGGTTTCCCGTACCGCCCGGCGCGTCGGTGTGTGGGCCTCAGCACACTCCCGCACCGCAGGTCACAGGCAAGTTGACGCCCCTTCCGACCCCGTGGTGGACTTCCGGGGCCATGTACGGCGGCAGGAGAGGAAGCCCGGTGTGAATCCGGCGCGGTCCCGCCACTGTGACCGGGGAAGGAACTCCCCGGGAGCCAGGAACTCTCACCGCCGGTCTCGTCGAACCAGGGCGTGGACACCCTGAGTGAGGACATATCGCGATGCTCGGCTGCCGTTCGAGGTTGAGGTTCAGTACCCGGGTTCTGCCCGACCCCACGATCGGCTGAGCCGATGCGTGCCGATCGCGTCTTCGCGTACGGCGCCGCTCTCGGTCTCCTCGGCGATCTGCTCCTCGGTGATCCGCGCCGGGGGCATCCGGTCGCCGCGTTCGGGCGGGCCGCCGGTGGGGTCGAGCGGGTGCTGTGGCGGGACCACCGCGGGTGGGGTGCGCTGCATGCCGTCGTGTGTGCGGGCTCGGCGGTGGCGCTCGGGACCGCGACCTCGCGTCTCGTACGGTCGTCCCCCGCCGCCTCCGTGGCCCTCACCGGTGTCGCCACCTGGGCGGTCGTGGGAGGGACGTCGCTGGCCCGCGAGGCCCGGGCCGTCGGCCGTGCCCTTCAGGCCGGTGATGTGGAGGGTGCGCGGGCGCGGCTGCCGCATCTGTGCGGGCGGGATCCGCAGGCGCTCGACGCGGACGGGATCGCCCGGGCGGTCGTGGAGTCGGTGGCCGAGAACACCTCCGACGCGGTCGTCGGAGCGCTGGTGTGGGGGGCCGTCGGCGGGGTGCCGGGACTGCTCGGGTTCCGGGCCGTGAACACCCTCGACGCCATGGTCGGGCACAGGTCGCCCAAGTACCTGCGGTACGGGTGGGCTTCCGCTCGCCTCGACGACCTCGCCGGGTGGCCGGGCGCCCGGCTGACCGCCGTACTCGCCGCGGTGGCCGGTCCCGATCCGCGGGGAGCCGTACGGGCCTGGCGCGCGGACGCCGACCGGCATCCGAGCCCCAACGCCGGGCCGGTGGAGGCCTCGTTCGCGGGGGCGCTCGGGGTACGGCTGGGCGGGACCCTGTCCTACGGGGGCCGGGTCGAGCGCCGGCCCGTGCTCAACGCATCGGCGGGGCGCACCGTCCGGGTCGCCGACGTGGAACGGGCGGTACGGCTGTCCCGGCGGGTCGGACTGCTCGCGCTCGGCGTCTGTGTCGCCGGGCGGCTGCTGACAAGGGGGCGTACGTCATGAGTGGTGGAGGTCTGCTGGTCGCCGGCACCACCTCCGACGCAGGCAAGAGCGTCGTCACCGCCGGGATCTGCCGGTGGCTGGTGCGCCAAGGCGTGAAGGTGGCGCCCTTCAAGGCGCAGAACATGTCGCTGAACTCGTTCGTCACGCGCGAGGGTGCCGAGATCGGGCGGGCGCAGGCCATGCAGGCGCAGGCGTGCCGCGTGGAGCCGACCGCACTGATGAATCCCGTGCTGCTCAAGCCGGGCGGTGACCGCAGCAGTCAGGTCGTCCTCATGGGCAGGCCCGTGGGCGAGATGAGTGCGCGCGGCTACCACGGAGGGCGGCAGGAGCGGCTGCTCGGGACGGTGCTGGAGTGCCTCGCCGAGTTGCGGGGCACGTATGACGCGGTGATCTGTGAGGGGGCGGGCAGTCCCGCCGAGATCAATCTGCGCCGGACCGACATCGTGAACATGGGGATCGCCCGGAACGCGCGACTGCCCGTGCTCGTCGTCGGCGACATCGACCGCGGGGGCGTCTTCGCCTCGTTCTTCGGCACGGTCGCGCTGCTGTCGCGCGAGGACCAGGAGCTGGTCGCCGGTTTCCTCGTCAACAAGTTCCGCGGCGATGTGTCGCTGCTCGAGCCGGGGCTGGAGATGCTCCACGGGCTCACCGGGCGGCGTACGTACGGTGTCCTGCCGTACCGGCACGGCCTCGGTATCGACGAGGAGGACGGACTGCGGGTCTCGCTGCGGGGTTCCGTCCGGGAGTCCGAGGTGTCCTCCCCCGTCGGCGAGGACATCCTCCGGGTCGCCGTCTGCGCCGTCCCGTTGATGTCCAACTTCACGGACGTGGACGCACTGGCGGCCGAACCGGGGGTCGTGGTGCGGTTCGTGGACCGGGCGGAGGAACTCGCGGACGCGGACCTCGTCGTGGTGCCCGGCACCCGGGGGACGGTCCGGGCCCTGGAGTGGCTGCGGGAACGCGGCCTCGCGGACGCCCTCGCCCGCAGGGCCGTGGAAGGACGGCCCGTCCTCGGCATCTGCGGCGGTTTCCAGATCCTCGGTGAGCACATCGAGGACGAGGTCGAGTCGCGCGTGGGCCATGTGGACGGGCTCGGACTGCTGCCCGTGCGCGTGCGGTTCGCACCGGAGAAGACCCTCACCCGGCCCGTCGGCAAGGCGCTCGGCGAGCCCGTCGAGGGGTACGAGATCCACCACGGGGTCGCCGACGTCGTAGGCGGAGATCCCTTCCTGGACGGCTGCCGGGTCGGGCAGATCTGGGGCACGCACTGGCACGGCTCACTGGAGTCGGACGGTTTCCGGCGGGCGTTCCTGCGCGAGGTGGCCGCCGCCGCGGGCCGCCGTTTCGTGCCGGCGCCCGACACCTCGTTCGCCGCGCTGCGCGAGGAGCAGCTCGACCGGCTCGGCGACCTGATCGAACAGCACGCGGACACGGACGCGCTGTGGCGGCTCATCGAGTCGGGCGCGCCGCAAGGACTGCCTTTCATTCCACCGGGAGCGCCCGCATGAGCACTGTGTTGTTGTTGTCGACCGCCGACACCGATCTGCTGGCGGCGCGTGCCTCCGAAGCCGCCTACCGGATCGGCAACCCGACCCGGGTGGATGTCCGGGAGGAGCTGCCGGGGCTGGTCGAGGGCGCCGACATCGCCGTCGTACGGCTGCTGGGCGGCAAGCGCGCCTGGGAGGAGGGCCTGGCCGAGCTGAAGGCATCCGGGATCCCGACCGTCCTGCTCGGCGGTGAGGCCGTGCCGGACGCCGAGCTGATGGCCGAGTCGTCGGTGCCGGCCGGTGTCGTGGCTCAGGCGCTGCGCTACCTCGTCGAGGGCGGGCCCGCCAACCTGACCGAGCTGGCGCGGTTCCTGTCCGACACCGTTCTGCTCACGGGTGAGGGCTTCGTCGAGCCGCAGAAGATGCCGGAGTACGGGGTTCATGGCTCGCGCGCGGTCCTGGACGGCCGTCCGACCGTCGGCGTGCTCTTCTACCGGGCCCACGAACTGAGCGGCAACACCGCTTTCGTGGACACGCTGTGCGAGGCGATCGAGGCGAAGGGGGCCAACGCCCTTCCGGTGTACTGCGGTTCGCTGCGCGGCGCGGACGCCAGGTTGTACGAGCTGCTCGGCCGGGCCGACGCCCTGGTCGCCACCGTCCTCGCCGCCGGCGGTACGCATGCCTCCCAGGCGTCGGCGGGGGGCGACGAGGAGGCGTGGGACATCGGGGCGCTGGCCGATCTCGACGTCCCTGTGCTGCAAGGACTTTGCCTGACGTCGTCCAGGAGTGCCTGGGAGGAGTCGGATGCCGCCCTGTCCCCCATGGACGCGGCGATGCAGGTGGCGATTCCGGAGTTCGACGGGCGGCTGATCACCGTGCCGTTCTCCTTCAAGGAGCAGGGGCCGGACGACGTGCCGGTGTACGTCGCCGACCCGGAGCGGGCGGCGCGGGTCGCGGGTGTCGCCGTACGGCATGCGCAGTTGAAGCACAAGGCCAACGCGGACAAGAAGCTCGCGCTCGTCTTCACCGCGTATCCGACCAAGCACTCGCGCGTGGGGAACGCGGTCGGCCTGGACACGCCCGCATCCGCCGTACGAGTCCTGGACGCCCTCAAGGCTGCCGGCTACAGCCTCACCGAATACCCGGACAACGGCGACGAGTTGATCCACCGGCTCATCGAGGCAGGCGGTCATGACGTCGAGTGGCTGACCGAGGAGCAGCTGGCCGCCGCGCCCGCGCGCGTGCCGCTGGCCGACTACCGGGCGTGGTTCGACAAGCTCGACCCGGAGCTCAGGGAGGGGATGCTGGAGGCGTGGGGCGAGCCGCCGGGTTCGCTGTACGTCGACGGGGACGACATCGTCCTCGCCTCGCTCCGGTTCGGGAACGTCGTCGTCATGATCCAGCCGCCGCGCGGCTTCGGCGAGAACCCGATCGCGATCTACCACGACCCGGACATGCCGCCGTCGCACCACTACATGGCGGCCTACCGCTGGCTCGAGAACAGCTTCGGTGCCGACGCGATCGTGCACATGGGCAAGCACGGCACGATGGAGTGGCTGCCGGGCAAGGGGCTCGGGCTCGGCGGCGGGTGCGCGCCGGACGCGGTCCTCGGGGATCTGCCGTTGATCTACCCGTTCATCGTCAACGACCCCGGCGAGGGCACCCAGGCCAAGCGGCGCGGGCACGCCACCGTCGTCGACCACCTCGTGCCGCCGATGGCGCGGGCCGACACCTACGGCGACCTGGCCAAGCTGGAGCAGCTGCTCGACGAGTACGCGCTCGTCTCCGACCTGGACCCGACCAAGGCCCCGGCCGTGCGCGCCCAGATCTGGACGCTGGTCAAGGCGGCCGAGCTGCACCACGACCTGCATGTCGACGAGCAGCCGGACGACGAAGAGTTCGACGAGTTCGTCATGCACATCGACGGCTATCTCTGCGAGATCAAGGACGTGCAGATCCGGGATGGTCTGCACATCCTCGGTGGTGGGCCGGTGGGCGAACCGCGCGTCAACCTGGTGCTCGCCGTGTTGCGCGCCTCGCAGGTGTGGGGCGGGCAGGCGAACGCGCTGCCGGGGCTGCGGGCCTCGCTCGCGCTCCACTTCGGCCTGGTCGAGAAGGAGTTGCTCGCCGAGCCGGGCGCTGCGGTGAAGGTACCGGTCGAACTGACGGATCTGGTCGAGGGGCCGTCCCGTACGGCCGCCGACGCGATCGACCTGCTGGAGCAGCTGTGCCGGCGGATCGCGGAGGGGATGGAGTCCCGCGACTGGGCGGCTTCCGAGAGCACCGCTCTCGTACGGGAGGTGCTCGGCACCGAACTCCCGGACGCCGTCTCGGTGGTGGAGTTCGCCTGTACCGAGGTCGTCCCCCGGCTCGCCCGTACCACCGACGAGATCGGTCACATCCTCAAGGCCCTCGACGGCGGTTACGTCCCGGCGGGCCCGTCGGGCTCCCCCACCCGTGGGCTCGTCAACGTCCTGCCGACCGGCCGCAACTTCTACTCGGTCGACCCCAAGGCCATTCCGTCCAGGCTCAGCTGGGAGGTCGGCCAGTCGCTCGCCGACTCGCTCGTGCAGCGGTATCTGCAGGACACCGGCGAGTACCCGAAGTCCGTCGGCCTGACGGTGTGGGGTACGTCCGCGATGCGCACCCAGGGCGACGACATCGCCGAGATCCTCGCGCTGCTGGGCTGCCGTCCGGTGTGGGACGACGCGTCGAGGCGCGTCACCGGCTTCGAGATCGTCCCGCCGGCCGAGCTCGGCCGCCCCCGCATCGACGTCACGGTGCGCATCTCCGGTTTCTTCCGGGACGCGTTCCCGCATGTCGTCGGGCTCATCGACGACGCGGTACGGGCGGTGGCCGAGCTGGACGAGCCCGCCGAGTCCAACTTCGTACGGGCGCATGTGGACGAGGACACCGCCGAGCACGGTGACCGGCGGCGCGCGACCGCCCGTGTCTTCGGGTCGAAGCCGGGAGCCTATGGGGCGGGGTTGCTCCCCCTCATCGACGCCCGCAACTGGCGCTCCGACGCCGACCTCGCCGAGGTGTACGCCGTCTGGGGCGGCTACGCCTACGGGCGCGGGCTCGACGGGCGGGCGGCGCGCGGGGACATGGAGACGGCGTTCCGGCGGATCGCGGTGGCGGCGAAGAACGTCGACACGCGGGAGCACGACCTCGTCGACGCCGACGACTACTTCCAGTACCACGGCGGCATGGTCGCCATGGTCCGCCATCTGACGGGCGCGAGCCCCGAGGCGTACGTCGGCGACTCCGCAACCCCCGACCAGGTGAAGACCCGCACCCTGGGCGAGGAGACCCACCGCGTCTTCCGGGCCCGGGTGGTCAACCCGCGCTGGATGGCGGCGATGCGGCGGCACGGCTACAAGGGCGCCTTCGAGATGGCGGCGACCGTCGACTACCTCTTCGGCTACGACGCCACCGCCGGGGTCGTCGACGACTGGATGTACGAGAAGCTCAGCGCCGAGTACGTCTTCGACGCGGAGAACCGGGACTTCATGAAGAAGTCCAACCCGTGGGCGCTGCGCGGCATCACCGAGCGGCTGCTGGAGGCCGCCGACCGTGGGCTGTGGGCCGAGCCGGACGCGGACACCCTGGAGCGGCTGCGCGCCACCTACCTGGAGCTCGAAGGCGACCTGGAGGGCGAGGACAAGTGACCACCCCGTTTCCGTTCACGGCCGTCGTCGGCCAGGACGATCTGCGGCTCGCGCTGCTGCTGAACGCCGTGTCCCCGGCGGTCGGCGGCGTGCTCGTGCGCGGTGAGAAGGGCACCGCCAAGTCGACGGCGGTGCGCGCGCTGTCGGCGCTGCTGCCTCAGGTGCCCGTGGTCGCCGGGTGCCGTTTCTCCTGCGACCCTGCGGCCGCCGACCCGGCGTGCCCGGACGGGCCGCACGAGTCCGGGCCGGGCGTGTCGCGGCCGGCGCGCATGGTCGAACTGCCCGTCGGCGCCTCCGAGGACCGGCTGGTCGGCGCCCTGGACATCGAGCGGGCGCTCGCCGAGGGCGTGAAGGCCTTCGAGCCCGGCCTGCTCGCCGACGCACACCGCGGGATCCTGTACGTCGACGAGGTCAACCTGCTCCACGACCACCTGGTCGACCTGCTGCTGGACGCGGCGGCGATGGGCGCGTCGTATGTCGAGCGCGAGGGTGTCTCCGTACGGCATGCCGCACGGTTCCTGCTCGTCGGCACCATGAACCCCGAAGAGGGCGAGCTGCGGCCGCAGTTGCTCGACCGGTTCGGGCTGACCGTCGAGGTCGCGGCCTCGCGGGAGCCGGACCAGCGGGTGGAGGTCGTCAGGCGGCGGCTCGCCTACGACGACGATCCGGCCGGGTTCGCCGCCCGGTGGGCGGACGAGGAGGCCGCCGTACGGGCGCGGATCGTGGCCGCGCGGGAACTGCTGCCGTCGGTGCGGCTCGGTGACGGGGCGCTGCGGCAGATCGCGGCGACCTGTGCCGCCTTCGAGGTGGACGGCATGCGGGCCGACATCGTGATGGCGCGGACCGCTACCGCGCTGGCGGCGTGGGCCGGACGGACCGATGTGCTCGCGGAGGATGTGCGGCAGGCTGCGCTGCTCGCGCTGCCCCACCGCAGACGGCGTAACCCCTTTGACGCGCCGGGACTCGACGAGGACAAGCTCGACCAGACGCTGGAGGAGTTCTCCGGTGAGGGCGACGAGGACCCCGACCCGGACGGGCCCGGCGGAGGTGGCGGGCAGCCGCCGTCCGAGGGGCCGCAGGCCGATGGTGGCTCCGGCGCGCGCCCCGAGGCCGGCGAGGACGGGGAGCCGCGGGCTTCCGGGGCCGGGGAGCAGACTCCCGTACGGGCGTCCGAGCCCTTCCGTGCGAAGGTGCTGAGCGTGCCGGGTGTCGGTGAGGGTGCCGCCGGGCGGCGTTCACGGGCGCGGACGGAGCATGGGCGGACCACCGGGGCTCGGCGGCCCCAAGGGGCGCTCACCAAGCTGCACTTGGCGGCCACCGTGCACGCGGCCGCGCCGCATCAGCGGGCTCGGGGGCGGTCCGGGCCGGGGCTGGTGGTGCGGCGGGATGATCTGCGGCAGGCCGTTCGGGAAGGGCGCGAGGGGAATCTCGTGCTGTTCGTCGTGGACGCCTCCGGGTCGATGGCGGCTCGGCAGCGGATGAGTGCGGTGAAGGGGGCCGTGCTGTCGTTGCTGCTGGACGCGTATCAGCGGCGGGACAAGGTGGGTCTTGTGACGTTTCGGGGGGCGGCCGCCGATGTGGCACTGCCGCCCACCTCGTCCGTGGATGCCGCCGCGGCTCGGCTGGAGTCGCTGCCGACCGGTGGGCGTACGCCGCTGGCGGCCGGGCTGTTGAAGGCCCATGAGGTGCTGCGGGTCGAGCGGCTGCGGGATCCGGCTCGGCGGGCGCTGGTCGTGGTCGTGACGGACGGACGGGCCACGGGTGGGCCCGAGCCGGTCGCGCTTGCCGAGCGGGCGGCTCGGCTGTTCGCCGCGGAGGGTGTCGCGTCCGTGGTGGTCGACTGCGAGTCGGGGCCCGTGCGGCTGGGGCTCGCGGGGCGGCTCGCGGGGGAGCTGGGCGGTACGGCGGTGACGCTGGACGAGTTGCGGGCGGACTCGATCGCCGGGCTGGTGCGGGATGTTCAGGGTGTGGCGAAGAGGAGGGCCGCGTAATGCCTCAGGGGCAGCCGAGTGTGGTGCCGGACGATGGCCTGACGACTCGTCAGCGGCGTAATCGGCCGCTGGTGGTCGTGCACACGGGCATCGGGAAGGGCAAGTCGACCGCCGCTTTCGGGCTGGCGCTGCGGGCCTGGAACCAGGGCTGGCCCATCGGGGTGTTCCAGTTCGTCAAGTCGGCCAAGTGGAAGGTCGGCGAGGAGAACGCGCTGCGGGTGCTCGGTGCCAGTGGTGAGGGCGGATCCGTCGACTGGCACAAGATGGGCGAGGGCTGGTCGTGGGTGCAGCGCGACGACCAGATGGACAACGAGGAGAAGGCCCGCGAGGGCTGGGAGCAGGTCAAGCGGGATCTGGCCGCCGAGACGTACAAGCTGTACGTCCTCGACGAGTTCGCGTACCCCATGCACTGGGGGTGGGTCGACACCGACGAGGTGATCTCCGTGCTGCGGGACCGGCCCGGGACCCAGCACGTCGTGATCACCGGGCGGAACGCGCCGGAGAAGCTCGTCGACATCGCCGACCTCGTCACCGACATGTCCAAGGTCAAGCACCCCATGGACGTCGGGCAGAAGGGCCAGAGGGGCATCGAGTGGTGACTTCTGTGCCCCGGTTGGTCATCGCCGCGCCGTCGTCCGGCAGCGGCAAGACCACCGTCGCCACGGGGTTGATGGCCGCGTTCGCCGCGCGGGGGCTCGCCGTGTCCCCGCACAAGGTGGGGCCGGACTACATCGACCCCGGCTACCACGCGCTCGCGACCGGGCGGGTGGGGCGGAATCTCGACGCGTATCTGTGCGGGCCGGAGTTGATCGGCCCGTTGTTCCTGCATGGGGCGCGTGGGTGTGACATCGCCGTCGTGGAGGGGGTGATGGGGTTGTACGACGGGGCCGCGGGGGAGGGTGAACTGGCGTCCACCGCTCATGTGGCGAAGCTGTTGCGGGCGCCGGTGGTACTCGTGGTCGACGCCTCGTCGCAGTCCCGGTCCGTGGCGGCGCTGGTGCACGGGTTCGCTTCCTGGGATCCGGAGGTGCGGGTCGGGGGTGTGATTCTGAACAAGGTCGCCTCCGACCGGCATGAGCTGCTGCTGCGGGATGCTCTGGACTCGGCCGGGGTGCCGGTGCTCGGCGTGCTGCGGCGGGCCGCTCAGGTGGACACGCCGTCGCGGCATCTGGGGCTGGTGCCGGTCGCCGAGCGGCGGGGGGCGGCCGTGGAGGCGGTGGCCGCCATGGCCGCGCAGGTGACGGCCGGGTGTGATCTGGAGGCTTTGGCCGGGCTGGCGCGGAGTGCGGGCGCGTTGTCGGGTGCGGGTTGGGATGCGGCTGAGGCCTTGGTTTCCTCGCCCCCACCGCCCCTTCCCGTTCCCGACCCTGGGGGCTGCGCCCCCAGACCCCCCTTTCGGCCCGAAGGGCCTCGTCCTCAAACGCCGGACGGGCTGGTTGTTGCTGTTGCCGGTGGGGAGGCCTTCACGTTCTCCTATGCCGAGCACAGTGAGCTGCTGGCCGCTGCCGGGGCAGAAGTCGTCCCGTTTGATCCGCTTCGTGATGAGGAACTGCCCGAAGGCACGCGCGGGTTGGTCATCGGGGGCGGGTTTCCCGAGGTGTACGCCTCCGAGTTGTCCGCCAACGAGCCGCTTCGTAAAGCCATCGGCGAGCTTGCGCTCGCGGGCGCGCCTGTCGCTGCCGAGTGTGCCGGGCTGCTGTATCTGTGCCGGGAGTTGGACGGGCTGCCCATGTGCGGCGTGCTCGATGCGGAGGCGCGGATGTCGGAGCGGCTCACGCTCGGCTACCGGGACGCCGTGGCCGTCAGTGACAGCGTGCTCGCCGGGGCCGGGACGCGGATGCGCGGGCACGAGTTCCACCGGACCGTGGTCGAGCCCGGGTCCGGTACCGCCCCTGCCTGGGGGATGCGGGCGCCCGAGCGGCGCGTCGAAGGCTTCGTACAGCGTGGTGTACACGCGAGTTACCTGCACACGCACTGGGCGTCCGCGCCCGGTGCGGCCCGTCGGTTCGTGGAGAGGTGCCGGACGTCATGAGCAGCAGGCTGATCGGAGTCGGGGTCGGTCCCGGCGACCCGGAGCTGGTGACCGTCAAGGGCGTCAACGCGCTGCGCGCCGCCGACGTGGTCGTCGTCCCGGTCATGGCTGCATTTGATGGAAAAGATGGCGGTGAGCGCGGACGCGCCGAGGCGACCGTGCTGCACTACGTGCCCGAGGAGAAGGTGCTGCGGGTGGTGTTCGCGCTGAACGAGCGGAGCGACCGGGCGCGGCGCGAGGCGGCCTGGGACGCGGCGGGTGAGCGGGTCGCCGGGCTGCTGAAGCGGCATGACTCCGTGGCCTTCGCGACGATCGGGGACCCGAACGTGTACTCCACGTTCACCTATCTCGCGCAGACCATCACCGAGCTGGTCCCGGGGACCGTCGTCGAGACCGTGCCCGGCATCACCGCCATGCAGGACCTCGCGGCGCGGTCGGGTGCCGTGCTGACGGAGGGGACCGAGCCGCTGACGCTGGTGCCGGTGACCGCCGGGGCCGCCGTGCTCAAGGAGGCGCTGAACGGGCCCGGGACCGTCGTCGCCTACAAGTTCGGACGGCAGGCGGCCGAGGTCGCGGAGGCGTTGCGGGAGAGCGGGCGGCTCGACGGGGCGGTGTGGGGGTCGGCGCTGGGGCTGCCGGAGGAGTCCGTCCGGCCGGCCGGCGAGCTGGACGGGACTGTGCTGCCGTATCTCTCGACGCTCATCGCGCCCGCGCGGCGCGAGGGCGGGCGGGGCGGCAAGTTGTGAACCTCAAGGGCTCACTCCGCGATGCCCACCACCAGCCAGATGAACGCCGCCCCCGCGACCGTGCACAGCAGCGTGGAACGGGCGGGGTGTTCGTGGTGGGCCTCGGGCAGGATCTCGGCCGCGGCGAGGTAGAGCAGTGCGCCGCCGAAGAAACCGAGGTAGGCGCCGAGCAGCGGCTCCGGGATGGCGAAGAGCAGGGTCGAGGCCGCGCCGGCGACCGGGGCGACCGCGGCGGCGAACAGCATCGTCAGCGCCCTGCGGCGGGCGTTTCCGTACAGGCGGGTGAGCGTGTACGTGTTGAAACCGTCCGCGAAGTCGTGGGCGATCACCGCGAGCGCCACGGCCACGCCCATGCCACCGCCGACCTGGAAGGCGGCGCCGATCGCCACGCCGTCCATCGCGCTGTGCCCGATCAGCGCGGCCGCCGCCGTCAGGCCCACCTCCGGGGTGCGGTCGGCGCGGCGGACGGCGAGCAGGCGTTGCACCAGATGGGCCAGCAGGAAGCCGGCCACGAAGAGGAGCAGCGCGGCCGGTACCCCGTAGAGCTCGGTGTCCGCCGCCGCCAGTGCCTCCGGCAGCACGTCCAGGCCGACGACGCCCAGCATCAGGCCGCCGGCCAGGCCCAGCACCAGGTGCCGGCGGTCGGTGACGCGCAGGGCCGTCCAGCCGCCCGCCAGCGTCATCAGGAACGCGCCGAGCGCGACGAAGACAGCCATGCGCCCTTGCTATCGGATCGACGGGCGTGTGCGCACTCCCCCACGCTCGGGCGTCACCAGCCGCAGTACTCGTAGGACTTGTAGGAGAGGACCGATTCCCATGGCCGATGCCCCCACCGGCAAGGTGACCTTCGTCGGTGCCGGCCCCGGCGCCGCCGATCTGCTGACGTTCCGTGCCGCGCGCGCCATCGCCGAGGCCGATGTCGTGATCTGGGCGGCGAGCCTGGTTCAGGCGGAGGTCCTCGAGCACGCCCGCGAGGGCGCGGAGATCCTCGACTCGGCGACGATGTCGCTGGAGGACGTGGTCGCCGTGTACGAGCGCGCGCACGCCGAGGGCCTGCAGGTGGCCCGCATCCACTCCGGTGACCCGGCGCTGTGGGGCGGCACGCAGGAGCAGCTCGACCGGTGCGCCGAGGTCGGTATCGCGACCGAGGTCGTGCCCGGTGTGTCGTCGTTCTCGGCGGTGGCCGCGCTCGCGCAACGGGAGCTGACCATCCCGGAGGTGGCGCAGTCGGTCGTCCTCACCCGGCTCGGCGGCGGCAAGACGCCGATGCCGCCCGGGGAGGAGGTGCGCGAGTTCGCCAAGCACGGCACGACCATGGCGGTCTTCCTGTCGGCGGCCCGCAGCGGGCAGCTGGTGCGGGAGCTGCTGGAGGGCGGCTATCCCACGACCACCCCGGTCGTCGTCGCCCACCAGGCGACGTGGCCGGAGGAACTGGTCGTGAAGTGCACGATCGGCACGCTGGAGGAGACGGTCAAGGAGCACAAGCTCTGGAAGCACACCCTGTTCCTGGTCGGTCCGGCCCTCGACGCGCACGGCACCCGCTCGCACCTGTACCACCCGGGGCACTTCCACGGGTACCGCAAGGCCGACCCGGAGGCCCGCCGGGCGCTGCGCGAGCGGGGTGCGAGCACATGATCACCGTCGTGGGTACGGGGACGGGGGCCCCGTTGCCCGAGGACGTGGTGGCCGGGGCGGAGCTCGTCGTGGGCGGGCGGCGGCATCTGGACGCCGTACGGCTGCCGGAGGGCGCCGAGCGGATCGTGCTCGGGCCGCTGGCGCCCGCGCTGGACACCATCGAGGAGTACGTCGCCAAGGACCGGCCGGTGGTCGTGCTGGCCTCCGGGGATCCGGGGTTCTTCGGGATCGTCCGGGCGCTTGCGGAGCGGTTCGGCGCCGGGCGGCTGGACGTGCGGCCCGGCGTCTCGTCCGTCGCCGCCGCCTTCGCCCGGATCGGGCTGCCCTGGGACGACGCCGTGGTGGTCAGCGCACACGGGCGGGAACTTCGGACGGCGGTGAACGTGTGCCGGGCCCGGCCGAAGGTCGCCGTGCTGACGGGACCTGGCGCCGGTCCGGCCGAGTTGGGGGCCGCGCTGCTGCACCGTGAGCGCGTCCTGGTCGTCGCGTCCGCGCTGGGCGATCCGGAGCGGGAGCGCGTGGAGCGGGTGACGCCCGCCGAGGCCGCGGCGCGTGACTGGGGTACGGCCGTGAGTGTCGTGCTGTGCCTGGACGAGACCCGTGCGCCGGGTGCCGTACGGACGGTCGCCGGGCCTCCCGCAGGGCCCGGTGGATGGGCGCTGGACGAGGCCGGGTTCGCCCACCGCGACTCGATGATCACCAAGTTCGAGGTGCGGGCGCTGGCCCTGGCCCGGCTCGGGCCGCGCCTGGGCGACCTGGTGTGGGACGTCGGTGCGGGCTCCGGCTCGGTGGCCGTCGAATGCGCCCGGCTCGGCGCCGCCGTCGTCGCGGTCGAGAAGGCAGCCGACGGGGTCGAGCGGATCCGCGCCAACGCCGGGGCGCACGGCGTCGACGTCCAGGTCGTGCACGGGGCGGCGCCGGACGTCCTGGCCGGTCTCGACGATCCCGACGCGGTGTTCGTGGGCGGCGGAGGGCGCGAGCTGCCGGCCGTCGTCACCGCGTGTGCGCGGCGCGCCCGGCGGGCGGTGGTCGTCGCGATGGCCGCGCTGGACCGGGTGCCGGCGGCACGCGAGGCGCTCACCGGTGCCGGATTCGACTGCGACGGCGTGCTGCTCCAGTCCTCCCGGCTCGCGCCGCTGCCGGGGGACGTGACCCGGCTGGCGGCGACCAATCCCGTTTTCCTGCTGTGGGGCACGAGGCCTCAAGTCTGTCGTGAAGGAGTTGACCGATGATCGGCCTCATTTCCGCCACCGCGGCGGGGGCGGCGGCGCGGGACCGGCTGGCCGCGGCGTGGCCGGACCGGACGCGGGTGTACGACGGTCCCGTGGGGGGCGCCGTGCGGGCCGCGTTCGCGGAATGCGAGCAGCTGGTGTGTTTTCTCGCGACGGGGGCGGTGGTACGGCTGGTCGCGCCACTGCTGTCGGACAAGAAGGCCGATCCCGGTGTGGTGTGCGTGGATGAGAGTGGGCGGTTCGCTGTCTCGCTGGTCGGCGGGCACGGCGGCGGCGCCAATGAACTCGCCCGGGAAATCGGCGAGTTGCTCGGCGCCGAGCCCGTGGTGACGACGGCGACCGACTCTGCGGGAATGGCCGGGCTGGACACTCTGGGTCTGCCCGTGGAGGGCGATGTGGCCGCGGTGTCACGGGCGTTGCTGGACGGCGAACCGGTCGCTCTGCGGGCGGAGGTGGCCTGGCCCCTGCCTCCCCTGCCGGTCGCGGCGGAGGGGTCGTACACCATCCGTCTGACGGACCGGGCGACCGACCCGGCGGAGCATGAGGTGCTGCTCCGCCCACCGTCCCTCGTCGTCGGCGTCGGCGCCTCCAGGAACGCCCCCGTCGACGAGGTCCTCGGGCTCATCGAGGGCAGCCTGCGCGACGCGGGACTGTCCCCTCGGAGCGTCGCCGAACTCGCCACCGTCGACGCGAAGGCCGGCGAACCCGGAATCGTCGAGGCGGCCGAGCGGCTCGGCGTGCCCCTGGTGACGTACTCCGCCGAGGAGCTGGCGCGGGTCGACGTGCCCAACCCCTCCGACGCGCCCCTCGCCGCCGTCGGGACACCGTCCGTCGCGGAGGCGTCGGCGCTCGTGCGGGGAGGCGAACTCCTCGTCCCCAAGCGGAAGTCGGCCATGGCCACCTGTGCCGTCGTACGGCGGCCGGGGCGCGGGCGGCTCGCGGTGGTCGGGCTCGGGCCGGGGGCCCGCGATCTGCTCACCCCGCGCGCGAAGGCGGAACTGCGGCGCGCCGCCGTGCTCGTGGGGCTCGACCAGTACGTCGACCAGATCCGCGACCTGCTGCGGCCCGGCACCCGGCTCCTGGAGTCGGGGCTCGGGGCCGAGGAGGAGCGGGCGCGCACGGCGGTCGAGGAAGCCCGGAAGGGACACGCGGTCGCGCTGATCGGCAGCGGCGACGCGGGCGTCTACGCCATGGCGTCACCGGCGCTGGCGGAGGCGGGCGCCGACATCGACGTCGTGGGCGTGCCCGGGGTGACCGCCGCGCTCGCGGCCGGGGCGATCCTCGGCGCGCCGCTCGGGCACGACCATGTGTCGATCAGCCTGTCCGACCTGCACACGCCGTGGGAGGTCATCGAACGCCGGGTGCGGGCCACCGCCGAGGCGGACATCGTCGTGACGTTCTACAACCCGCGCAGCCGGGGCCGCGACTGGCAGCTGCCGAAGGCGCTGGCGATCCTCGCCGAGCACCGCGAGCCGACGACACCGGTGGGTGTCGTACGGAACGCCTCGCGGCCGGACGAGACCAGCCGCCTGACGACCCTGGCCGCGCTGGACCCGGCGACGGTCGACATGATGACGGTCGTGACCGTCGGCAACACGGCCACCCGTGAGATCGCGGGGCGCATGGTGACGCCGCGCGGCTACCGCTGGCAGAACGACGCGCAGGAGGGCGCCCGGTGAACCGTGTGGTCCACCCCATCGAGCAGGAGTCCTTCCGGCGGCTGCGCGCCCGCCTGGACACCTCGCACTTCCCGCCACTGACCCGGGCGGTGGTGGAGCGGGTCATCCACTCCGCCGCCGACCTGGACTACGCGAGCGACCTCGTCATGGACGAGGGCGACCTGGCGAAGGCGTACACCGCGCTGCACTCCGGGGCCCCGGTCGTCGTCGACGTCGAGATGGTGGCGGCCGGGATCACCCGGCGCGAGACCGTCTGCCGGCTGAAGGACGCCGAGTCCGGGCCGGGGCTGACGCGTTCCGCGCACGCCATGCGGCTGGCCTACGAGGAGGTCGGACCCGGCGCCCTGTGGGTGATCGGCTGCGCGCCGACCGCCCTGGAGGAGCTGCTGACGCTGGATGCCGCGCCCGCGCTCGTCATCGGCCTGCCCGTCGGTTTCGTCGGCGCGGCCGAGTCCAAGGCCGCCCTGCGGGAGAGCGGACTGCCCGCCGTGAGCAACGTGTCCGAGAAGGGCGGTTCCGCGGTCGCCGCGGCCGCGCTCAACGCCCTGCTGTACCACCCCACTTCGTATTCCGAGGAGAAACAGTGACCACCCCGCCGCCCGCCCTGCTCATCGCCGGTCACGGCACCCGGGACGACGCCGGGGCCGAGGCGTTCCGCGACTTCGTACGGGAGCTGGGCCGCCGCCACCCCGACCTGCCCGTCGCGGGCGGCTTCATCGAGCTGTCCCCGCCGCCGCTGGGCGATGCCGTGACCGAACTGGTGGAGCGCGGTGTACGGCGGTTCGCCGCCGTTCCGCTGATGCTGGTGTCCGCCGGCCACGCCAAGGGGGACATCCCGGCGGCGCTGGCCCGCGAGAAGGAACGGCACCCGGGGATCTCGTACTCCTACGGGCGTCCGCTGGGCCCGCACCCGGCGCTGCTGAGCGTCCTGGAGCGGCGGCTGGACGAGGCGCTGGGGACCTCGGGGCGCAGCCCGCGGGACCGGGCCGACGTGACCGTGCTGCTGGTCGGCCGGGGGTCGACGGACCCGGACGCGAACGCCGAGGTGCACAAGGCGGCGCGGCTGCTGTGGGAGGGGCGCGGGTACGCCGGGGTCGAGACGGCGTTCGTGTCGCTGGCGGCGCCGGACGTGCCGAGCGGGCTGGACCGGTGTGTGCGGCTGGGGGCGAGGCGGATCGTCGTGCTGCCGTACTTCCTGTTCACCGGCATCCTGCCGGACCGGGTGCAGATGCAGACGGAGGGCTGGGCGGCCGCGCACCCCGAGGTCGAGGTGCGCTCTGCGGACGTGATCGGGCCGGAGCCGGAGCTGCTGGACCTGGTGATGGAGCGGTACGAGGAGGCGGTGCAGGGGGATCTGCGGATGAACTGCGACTCGTGCGTGTACCGGATCGCGCTGCCGGGCTTCGAGGACAAGGTGGGGCTGCCGCAGCAGCCGCACTACCACCCCGACGACGACGGTCACCACCATCACGGGCACCACCACGGCGGACACGCCCACTCCCATGCGCACTGAGGGCGATGCGCACGACCTGCGGCACCACGGGGACGCCGAGGTCCGGGACGAGGGGCGGTCACTGGTCGACCTGGCGGTCAACGTGCGCGCCGGCACACCGCCCGCGTGGCTGCGGGAGGTGATCGCCGGGTCGCTCGGCGGGCTGGCGGCCTACCCGGACGGGCGCTGCGCGCGGGCTGCGGTGGCGGCCCGGCACGCGGTCTCACCGGACCGGGTGCTGCTGACGGCTGGTGCGGCGGAGGCCTTCGTGCTGCTCGCCCGCGCCCTGAAGGTCCGCCGGCCGGTCGTGGTGCACCCGCAGTTCACGGAGCCGGAGGCGGCGCTGCGGGACGCGGGCCACACCGTCGACCGGGTGCTGCTGCGGGCGGAGGACGGCTTCCGGCTGGATCCGGCGGCGGTGCCCGAGGACGCCGACCTGGTCGTGATCGGCAACCCGACCAACCCGACGTCGGTGCTGCACCCGGCCGACGCCATCGCCCGACTGGCCCGTCCCGGGCGGACGGTGGTGGTCGACGAGGCGTTCATGGACGCCGTGCCGGGTGAGCGGGAGGCGCTGGCCGGGCGGACCGACGTTCCCGGGCTCGTGGTCCTGCGCAGCCTGACGAAGACCTGGGGGCTGGCCGGACTGCGCATCGGATACGTGCTGGCGTCCCCGGAGACCATCGGCGCCCTCGAACGCGCCCAGCCGCTGTGGCCCGTGTCCACGCCGGCGCTGGCCGCCGCTCAGGCGTGCGTGGGACCGCAGGCCCTGGCGGAGGCGGCACACGCCGCGCACCGCATCGCCGCGGACCGGGCCCACCTCGTGGCGGGGCTCTCCGGGATCGCCGGACTGCAGGTCGTGCAGCCCGCCGAGGGACCCTTCGTCCTCGTACGGCTGCCGCGGGCCGCCGTCGTACGCCGGCACCTGCGCGACCTCGGGTACGCGGTGCGGCGCGGGGACACCTTCCCCGGGCTGGGCGAGGAGTGGCTGCGGCTGGCGGTCCGGGACCGGGCGACGGTCAGCTCGTTCCTCGGGGCGCTGGAGCAGGCGGTGACACGGGCGGACCGCTGAGCCGGGGCACCCGCTCCCGGGTGCCGTCCGGGAAGCGGATCTCCACGGTTCCGTCGGCGTCGACCGTCGCGCCGGCGCCCGTGCGCAGAGCGTGCGGATCGGCGCTGAGCACCACGAGGGTGACCAACAGGCCGGCGCCGTCGGGCCGCTGAAGAACGGGCGTCGCCGAGTGGTGTCCGCAGGCATTGGCCCCGACGGCCTGCGCCACCGTGCCGTCGGCACCGCTCCAGCCGTACAGCCCGACGATCGCGCTGGTCAGACCGTCGGCGCGGCGGGCCAGCGCCCAGCCGGGCCCGGTGCGGGCGACCGGCGGCGCGGTGTCGTCGGCCACGGACCAACCGCCCTCGCGCACCGGCGTGCCGGGCGGTACGTCGAGACGGTGCACCCGCACCTCCCACGGGCCGTTCACCACGCTGACCGTCTCGATGCGATGGCCGCCGCCGGCCTGCCAGGAGGCGGCGCGGCGGCCCTCGGCACCGAGGGGGTGGATACGGCCGCGCGGGGACGGTGTGCCGTCGGTGGCCAGGACGGCGATGTGGTTGTCGGGGCCCGGTGTCTCGGGGGCCGTGGCGCTGGAGTAGGCGAGCCTCGCGTAGTGCGGGCTGTCCTCGGCCGTGGCGGGCGGGGGCGGCAGCCGGTCACTGCCGTGGTTGACCAGCCGTACGATCCCGTCGGCCGCGGTGGAGTGCAGCAGCCAGCCCGGTGCGGGCAGGGCCAGGCACACGTCCGTGGTGTCCACGGGGGCCGGTTCCTCGGGCGCCGTCCACACGGGGTGGTCCGCGGGCAGGAGCAGACCGAGGAAGGCCTTGCTCGCCCAGTACGGGGAGGCGGGGCCGGAGTACCGCTGGGTCACGCCGGGGAACGGCCGGTACCAGCCCAGCGTCAGCAGGCCCCGCTCGTCCGGCGCCCCGCGCTCGGCGAAGTGCTTCAGCGCGCCCGAGGCCAGTCGGCGGGTGCGGCCCGGCGGCAGCGGCGTGGCGTCGGCGAGCGCGCCCGCCCAGAGCGGGGCGGTGGTGGCGAAACGGTAGGTGAGGGAGCGGCCCTGGTGGACCGGGGCGCCGTCGGAGCCGAAGAAGTGCTGGTGGACGGCGAGGAATTCGTGCAGGCGGGCGCGATGCCGGGCCACCGTCTCCGGGTCCGCCCGCGGGCCCGCGATCCGCGCCCACAGCACCGGATACAGATGCAGCGCCCAGGCGTTGTAGTAGTCGAACTTCCGGCCGTCGCCGTCGGTGTACCAGCCGTCACCCCGGTACCAGTCGTCGAGCCGGGCGAGCCCGGCGTCGATCTCGGCCCGGCTGTGCGGGGCCCCGACGGACGCGAGGAACTCCTCGGTGATGACCTGGAACAGCCGCCAGTTGGAGTCGTTGGCACGGGCACCGACAAAACCGCCGAGCCAGTCGGTGACCTGCTCGCGTACGCGGTCGTCGAGGTGGTCCCACAGCCAGGGGCGGGACTCGTGCAGGGCGATGGCGACGGAGGCGGCCTCGACCATCGGCTGGGCTCGGTCGGTGATGGGCGGCCAGTGTTCCCCGTCGTGCGGGTCGGTGCCGGCGGCGAGTCCGGTGGCGTACCGCTCGATGAGGCCCGGGTCGATGCTTCCCCGTGCACCCGCGATACGGAAGGCGGCGAGCAAGAAGGAGCGCGCGAAGCCTTCCAGGCCGTCCGACCAGGGACCGGAGTGGCTGGGCGGTCCGGGGAGCCGGTACTGGGCGAAGCCGGGGGTCGCGTAGGGCACGAGCCCTTCCAGCAGCCGGTCGGCGACGGCCTCCCAGTGGGCGCGGGTCCAGCCGGTGACCGGCGAGAGGAGGGAGTCGAGCTCGGGCAGGCGCGTCGGGTCGGGGAGCGACACATGAGGGGCGCTCATACGGGGTTGGGTCCTCCTGAGTCGGGTGGCGCCGCTTCTTGACAGGCGCGGGGGACAGCGCCCCGTAAGGGGCGCGGGGCTGTATCGATGTGCGGCTCCGCCGCGATGGGGGTCCCCCCGCTCGAGCGAAGCCGAGAGTGGGGGAGCGACCAGCCACAAATCACCCGCAGTCGCCTACGGCGCCCCGAGCGAAGCGACGCTACGGCGCACAACGATGTGTGTCCCGAGCAGATGGTGATTCCCCCCGGCATGCTCGGGATCACGCAAAGCGATACGCACGGCGGCACGACCAAGCTCCTCCGCAGGAGTACGCACCGTGGTGAGCGGCGGATTGAAATCCTCGGCCAGCGGAATGTCGTTGTACCCGACAACAGAGATGTCATCGGGGACGCTCAGCCCAGCATCGGCAATCGCGCGGAGCGCCCCCGCAGCGACCATGTCGTCCCCCGCGAACACGGCCGTGAACTCCCGCGTCTCCTTGAGCAGTTCGGTCATCGCACGCAGCCCGGCCGCACGGCCGAGCCCACAGTCGACCACGCGGCCGGCGCTCCGCGGCAGCCCATGCTCGGCGAGCGCCGCCCGATACCCGGCGACGCGGGCGTCGAGCGCGGTGTTGCCGGGCAGTCCACCGAGGAACACGATCCGCCGGTGCCCGGCGGACAGCAGGTACCCGGTGATGGCCCGCGCCCCCGCCTCGTTGTCGAACTCGACGACCAGCGCCGGGATGTCAGGATCCGGCGCCGGTCGCCCGCACAGCACAAGCCGGCCCCCGGAGGAGTCCAGCGCCTGCGCATAGTGAGCGACGCGCGAGCGATACGCGTCGTCCTCGACGACCCCGCCGACCAGGATCACCAGCCGTGCCCCCTCCTCCCGCATCAGCTGCACGAACTCCATCTCGCGCTGCGGGTCCCCGCCGGTCGCGCCGACGACACACAGCCAGCCCCGGTCGGCGGCCTCCGCCTCCACGCCCTCGGCGACCTGGGCGTAGAACGGGCTGGTGACCTGGCGGACGACGACCGCGGCCATCTTCCGGCCGCCGCCCACCAGCGCCCGCGCATGCGCGTTGGCGACGTAGTCGAGGTCGCGGGCGGCGCGCAGCACACGGGCCCTGGTCGCCGTGGGCACCGGGTGGTTGCCGCTGAGCGCACGGGACGCGGTGGCCATGGACACGCCGGCCCGTTCGGCGACGTCGCGGATCGTGACCCGCCGTTTGGCGCCCATGTCGTTCCCCATCCCCCGCCTCTCCCCTTCCTGCCAGTGGTTCTTCAGGTGTTGGCCGCGTAGTCCTGCGCGAACTCCTCGGCCATTCTGTCGCCGCCCCGGTCCCGCCACCGCTTCACCGTCGCGTCCCATTCGGACAGCGGGATGCGGCCCGCGACGATGCCGGTGACGGTGTCGTCGAGGAGTGCCTTGAGTGTGGTGCCCTGGGCGTTGTTCGTGCGGGACTGCAGGCCGAAGGAGGCGTTGCGGATGGCGTGCGGGACGACCTTCTGCTGCCAGGCGTGCAGGGCCCGTACGGCGTCGGGCATACCGGGCACGAACAGCACCTGGGGGCCTTCGGCGAGGTACTTCAGCGGCAGGTTGGTGTTGTTCTCGACCTCGCCGAGCTTGGTGGGCTCGGGCGCGCCGCCCTTGCCGCGGGTGAAGTGGGTGCCCTCGACGCCGTAGTGGACGAGTTCCCACTCCTGGCTGCCGAAGGGGGCGGCGAGATAGTCGAGGATGCGCAGCAGCAGCTCGATGCGTTCCTTCTTCGCCTTCTTCAGCACGGTGTAGCCGAAGGAGCGGCGGGCGGCGACGATGCCGCCGGGCTCGCCGCCGACGCTGTAGGGGAGGGCGGCGGCCGGGGTCATCCCCGCCGGGGCTTCCTGGTACTTGGGCAGGTAGGCACCGAAGCCGTCCTGCATGGAGCCGACGGTGCCGTTGTAGTAGAGCGTGGTCAGGTCGATCTGGGAGATGGACGTGGCGTCGGGGTGGTACGAGCCGTTCTTGCGGAGCTGCGCCTGGAAGGCGATGGCCGCCTTGTAGCGTTCGTCGGCCCAGCCCGGCTGGAAGGTGCCGTCCTTGGTGACGGCCCAGCCCTGGGGCGCGTTGTGGGCGGCGGAGTGCACGGCGTTGCCGAACAGGGAGCCCTGGGCCGCGCCGAGGGCGTACGTCCGTCCCTTGGTCGCCTGCTTGGCGACGGCGGTGAAGTCCTCGGACGTCCAGCCCTCCCTCATGCCCGCGTCGGTGAACATGCCCTGGTTGATCCAGAGGGTGGAGCCGGGCAGCGGGCGTTCCAGGGGGATGCCGTAGAGGCGGCCGCCGATGCGGCCCATGTCCTGCCAGGCGTGGGTCGGGATGTTGGCGAGGTTGGGGTAGTCGGCGATGGCGTCGCCGGAGAGGAAGGGGGTGAGGTCCTCGGCGCGCCGCTGCACGAACTCGGCCTCGCGGGGCAGTACGAACCCGGAGAAGAGGTTGATGACGTCCGGCAGGGAGTCGGCGTCGCCGGCCATCACGGTTGCCATCTTCTTCTGGTAGTCGGCCTGGGAGACGATCGTGTACTCGATCTTCACGCCGAGGGCCTTCTCGACCGCGGCCCAGAACCGGTTGGCGGAGGCCGGTTTCGGGGGTGTGCCGAACGAGACCGACATGACCTTGATGGTGGAGCCGTCATCCGGGGTGCGGGCGACGGACCTGACCAGGTCGGTGGGATAGGAGGTGTAGCCGGCCTGGACGCCCGCCTGTGTGGGGGCGAGATCCGGCTCGGGACCGGTCGCGGGCTTGTACGCGGGCCAGGGCGCGAGCTTCTTGCCGGCGTTGGAGACGTCGCTGTCGCCGCCGGAGGAGGAGCAGGCGGTCAGCAGACCGGGGACGGAGACCGCGGCGCCACCGGCGGCCAGGGAACGCAGCAGGGTACGTCGGGACATGCGGGGCATGGGAGACCGGCCTTTCTGGATGCGGCTCTTGATGGGGTGTCAGCTCTTGATGGCGCCGGTGAGCACGCCCTTGGTGAAGTACTTCTGCAGGAAGGGGTAGACGAGCAGGATCGGCACGGTGGCGATCACCAGTACCGCCATCTGCACGGTCTGCGGGGCCGTGATGGTGGCCTCGCCGGTGGTCGCGTCGGTGAGCCCGGATCCGGCCACCACATAGGTGCGCAGCACCTGTTGCAGGGGCCAGTGGTCGCTCTCCAGGTAGAGCGAGGCGTAGAACCAGGAGTTCCAGTACGCCACCGCGTAGAACAGGCCCACGACGGCGAGCGCGGCCTTGGACAGCGGCAGCACGATCGAGAACAGCACCCGCCAGTCCCCCGCCCCGTCGAGGCGTGCCGCCTCGTACAGCTCCTCGGGGATGCCCTGGAAGAAGCCGCGCAGGACGACGAGGTTGAACACGTTCACCAGGACGGGCAGAACCAGGGAGGCGTAGTTGTCCAGCAGGCCCAGCTCCTTGACCAGCAGGAAGCTGGGGATCATGCCGGGCGGGAAGAGGAACGTGAACAGGATGAGCAGCAGCACCGGCCGACCGCCGAACACACCGGGGCGGGACAGCGCGTAGGCGAGGGTCACCGTGCAGGCGAGGCTGAGGAGCGTGCCGACGATCGTGACTCCGGCACTGACGCCGAGGGCATGGGTGACGATGCCGCCGTCGAGGATGTCCCGGTACGCGTCCAGGGACGGCTCCGTCGGCCACAGCACCCAGCCGCCGTTGGCCACGACCTCGTCCGTGGAGGCCAGCGACGTCGACACGATCACCAGGAACGGCACGCACACCAGCAGTACGACCGTGGCGAGCGCGAGGACCTTGCCGGCCTGGGTGAGGGGCCGGGGCTTCTCCAGCCAGCCCGGCCGTGCGGATGCGCTCACTTGTAGACCCCCTGTTCGCCCAGGCGGTGGGCGACCTTGTTGGCGGCGTAGACGAGGAGGGCGCCGATGACGCCCTTGAACAGGCCCGCGGCGGCAGCGAATCCGTAGTCGCCGCCGACGATGCCCTGGTAGTAGACGAAGGTGTCGATGATCTCGGCGGCCTCGGGACCGACCGCGTCACGTTGCAGCAGCATCTGCTCGAAGCCGACGGAGAGGATGTCGCCGAGCCGCATGATGAGCAGCAGCACGATCACCGGGCGGATGGCGGGCAGGGTGACGTGCCAGAAGCGCCGCCAGGGACCCGCCCCGTCGATCGCGGCGGCCTCGTACTGCTGCTCGTCGACCTGGGACAGCGCGGCGAGGAAGATGATCGTGCCCCAGCCGGCGTCCTTCCAGATGACCTGGGCGACGACGAGCGGCTTGAAGGCGTCGGGATTGCCGATGATGTCGACGGTGTGCAGCCCGGCACCGCTCAGGGTGCTGTTGAGCAGTCCGGTGTCGCCGAGCACCTGCTGGAAGAGGGCGACGACGATCACCCATGAGATGAAGTGCGGCAGATACGCCACCGACTGCACGAAGCGCCGGACCATGCTCCAGGTGAGGCTGTGCAGGAGCAGGGCGAGCGCGAGCGGCACCGGGAAGTAGAAGACCAGCTGGAGGACGGCGATCCAGAGAGTGTTGACGACGGAGGACCAGAAGGCCCCGTCCTCGAACATGCGCTGGAAGTTGCCCAGTCCGACCCAGGGGCTGCCCCACAGGCCGTCGAAGGGCACGTACTCCTTGAACGCGATGACGTTGCCGACCAGTGCGCCGTAGTGGAACAGCAGGAAGGAGGCGAGGCCGGGCAGCATGAGCAGGAAGAGAGTTCGGCTCCGTCCGTGAAAGCGCTTTCGCCGAACAACGGCCACGGTTCCCCCTCATGTCTCTGGATCGGCGTGAGGGGAAGTTAAAGCGCTTTCATTCGACAGTCAACAGCCCTGGCACAGAAAAGACGTTGGCCCACGTCAGGGCAGGTGCCTCGACGTGGGCCACAGGATGAAAACGCTTCCACTCCTGGTCTGTGTCAGCTCCGCTTGCGGCGCGCCAGGGCCACCGCTCCTCCGCCCGCCGCCAGCAGTGCGACGGCGCCGCCCGCGATGTACGGAGTCATCGAGCTGCCGCCCGTCTCGGCCAGACCCGACTCGGCGGGCGCACCCTGGGGCTTCACGCCGCCGACCGGATCCGCGCTCGGCGACGCGGCCTGCTCCGCCGGGGCCGCCGGCGCCTCGCAGGTCGCCTTCGCGAGCGTGAGCGTGCCCTCGACCTCGGCGACGTTCAGCTTCAACGGGTTGACGGAGACCTTGAGTTCGAGGGCGGTGGCAGCCGCCGTACGGGAGGTCGTCTCCCGCTGCGAGAGGTCCAGGCGCACCTCGCCCACGCCGGGGACCGTCACGTCGGTCGGACCGCCGGCGGTCAGCTTCACGCGCTTGCCCAGTACCGTCACCGCGCCCAGCACGTTGGAATCGGCGACCGGCGCCTCCCCGGCCGCGCAGGTCGCCGTCGAGGTGATGCCCTCGACCTCGATGAGGGACAGCAGCGGCAGACCGGGGACGTGGAGCTGGGCGTTGGCCAGCCGCGTGGAACCCTCCGCCTTCTCGGCGGTCACCGTCGCCTTGGCCTGCGCCACGTCCGCGCGCAGCACGGTGAACGGGTTTCCGCCGTCGACGCCGTCCAACTGGGCGGTCAGCGCGGTCTTCTCGGCGCTCTGCGGCGCCTGCACCTCGTTGAGGGAGACCGCGAGCGGGACGTTCACGGTCTTGTTGAGCAGGGACACATCGAGCCCGGTGCGCAGCACGACGGCGCTCGCGCGGCCCTCGTCACCGGTCGCGTGGGCGGAGCCCGCGCCGGCCAGGGCCGCGGGACCGGCGGCGAGGACGGCGGCAGCCGCCACGGCGGCCGAACTACGGGCAGGTCTGCGGAAGTTGAAGCTGTTCAAGGATGGGACTCCCGTGAGAGACGAGCTTGGGACCCGGCAAGGATTACGCACTGAGAGTGAACCGTCAGCCACGAGAGGTGACTTCACCCCAACGTGTGGTTTTCGTGCGCTGCTTCGAATCTCTGTGCCGACAGGCGACGGGGAACGAGCGCTCCTATGGTGGTGGTGAAGGGCCTTGCGGCCCAGGTCGCGGGCCTGGCCCGACGTGCCTGGAGTCAGCCCATGACGCGTTCGTTCGGACGTCTGCGCAGGGGGGCCGTCATCGCCGCGGCGGTGGGCATGCTCGTGGTGCCGGTCGGGGGCGGAACCGCCGTCGGTGCGCCGTCGTTCGCGCCCACCACCGCCATGGAACAGCCGTCGCCCTCCCCTTCCCCCACGGACGAGTTCCGCGCGCTCACCCCCGAGGTGAAACAGCAGGTCGACGAGGCCGTGCAGCGGGTCATGCGCGAGGCGAACGTGCCCGGGGTGACCGTGGGGCTGTGGACGCCGGACAAGGGGAATCACGTGAGGTCGTTCGGCGTCGCCGACAAGGACAGCGGCCGGAGGATGTCGCCGGATCTGTACATGCGGATCGGCAGCGAGACCAAGACCTTCACCGTGACGGCACTGCTGAAACTGGTCGACGAGGGCAGAGTCGGCCTGGACGACACGATCGGCCAGTACGTCGAGGGGGTGCCCAACGGAGACCGGATCACCCTGCGCCAGCTGGCCGGGATGCGCAGCGGGCTCTTCAACTACACCGAGGACCCGGACTTCTTCAAGGCGCTGACATCCGATCCCCAGCGGCCCTTCACACCGCAGCAGCTGCTCGACTACGCGTTCAAGCACCCGGTGCTGTTCCAGCCGGGCGAGGAGTTCTACTACTCCAACACCAACCTCATCCTGCTCGGCCTGGTCGTAGAGGAAGCCGGCGGACAGCCGCTCGGCGAGTACATCGAGGAGAACATCCTCGAACCGGCCGGCATGGACCGCACGATCTTCCCGACCGACGCGGCGTTCCCGAGTCCGCACGCGCAGGGGTACACGGACCAGACCGCGGACGGAAAGGTCGCCAACAGCACCGACTGGAACCCCTCCTGGGGCTGGGCGGCCGGCGCGATGATCTCCACGCTGGAGGATCTGCGGACCTGGGCACCCACCGTCGCCACCGGCGTCCTGCCCGACGGGGACATCCTGATCAGCCCCGCCGTCCAGAAGCAGCGGCTCGACACGCCGCCCACCACCATCCCGGGCGCCGGGTACGGCCTCGGCATCTTCAACGTCCAGGGCTGGATCGGCCACAACGGCTCGCTGCCCGGCTACGAGTCCCTGACCATCTACCTGCCGTCGGCAGAGGCCACCATCGTCGTGCTGCTGAACACCGACATCAACCACGACGGCACGGAGCCCAGCACACTCTTCGGCGATGCGATCACGAAGATCGTCAGTCCCCGGCACGTCTTCAACCTGCCCGCGCAGCCCGCGGCCCGCTGACCCGCCCGCACGACCGCCCTACCCGACGACCCGCCCGTTCAGCACGATCCGCCGAGGCGCCGCCAGGACGCGTACGTCCGCTCGCGGGTCGGACGCGTACACCACCAGGTCCGCCGCCGCGCCCTCCTCCAGGCCGGGGCGGCCGAGCCATTTGTGGGCCGCCCAGGCCGTCGCCGAGAGCGCCTCGACCGGTGGGATGCCGGCGGTGACCAGTTCCGCGACCTCGGCCGCCACCAGACCGTGGGGCAGGGTGCCGCCCGCGTCCGTGCCGACGAAGACCGGGATGCCGGCGTCGTACGCCGAGCGCACGGTGTCGTAGCGCCGCTCGTGCAACCGTCGCATGTGCTCCGACCAGCGCGGGAACCTGGACTCGCCGCCGTCGGCCAGCTTCGGGAAGGTGGCGATGTTGACGAGGGTCGGCACGATCGCCACCCCGCGATCGGCGAACAGCGGAATCAGGTCCTCCGTCAGGCCCGTCGCGTGCTCGATGCAGTCGATGCCCGACTCGACCAGGTCCCGCAGGGAGTCCTCGGCGAAGCAGTGGGCGGTCACGCGGGCGCCGAGGCGGTGCGCCTCGGCGATTCCCGCCTCCACCGCCTCGCGCGGCCAGCAGGCCGACAGGTCGCCCACCTCGCGGTCGATCCAGTCGCCGACCAGCTTCACCCAGCCGTCGCCGCGCCGGGCCTCCTGGGCGACGTAGGCGACCAGGTCGTCCGGTTCGATCTCGTGGGCGTAGCCGCGGATGTAGCGGCGGGTGCGGGCGATGTGCCGGCCGGCCCGGATGATCTTCGGCAGGTCCTCGCGGTCGTCGATCCAGCGGGTGTCGGAGGGTGAGCCGGCGTCGCGGATCAGCAGGGTGCCCGCGTCGCGGTCGGTCAGCGCCTGCTTCTCCGCGATGTCGTCGTCGACGGGGCCGTGCGCGCCGAGGCCGACATGGCAGTGCGCGTCGACGAGGCCGGGCAGGGCCCAGCCCTCGACGGTACGGATGTCGCGGGCGCCGACGGGACGGTCGTAGGAGATCCGGCCGTCGACGACCCACAGCTCGTCCCGGACGTCGTCGGGTCCGACGAGCACCCGTCCCTTCACCCGCAGCACAGCGCCATTCCTCATGAGCTGCACTGTAGTCAGGCAGGCCCTACTCGCTCTTCCCGCCCACCTGGTCCGAGGTCTCCTCCTCCACGTTCGCCATCGCCGGGTCGAGGAGACGGGAGAGGAAGTGGCGGGTGCGTTCGTGGCGGGGGTGGGCGATGACCTGGTCGGGGGTGCCGTCCTCGACGATCACGCCGCCGTCCATGAAGACGACCCGGTCGGCGACCTCGCGGGCGAAGGTCATCTCGTGGGTGACGACCATCATCGTCATGCCCTCGTTCGCAAGCATGCGCATGACGGCCAGGACGTCCCCCACCAGCTCCGGGTCGAGCGCCGAGGTCGGCTCGTCGAACAGCATCACCTCGGGGCCCATCGCCAGCGCGCGGGCGATGGCGACGCGCTGCTGCTGGCCGCCGGAGAGGGAGGAGGGGTAGGCGGTCGCCTTCTCCGACAGGCCCACACGCTCGAGGTTCTCGGCGGCGACCCGGGCCGCCTCCGCCTTGCCCCGCCCGAGCACCCGGCGCTGCGGCAGCGCGAGGTTCTCGGTCACCGTGAGGTGCGGGAAGAGGTTGAACTGCTGGAAGACCATGCCGATCCGGCGGCGTACCGCGTCGATGTCGACATCGGGGTCGGTGACCTCCGTACCGCCGACGAAGACCTGGCCCTTGGTCGGCTCCTCCAGGAGGTTCACACAGCGCAGCAGCGTCGACTTGCCGGAGCCGGACGGGCCGATGACACAGACGACCTCGCCCTGGCCGATCTCCAGGTCGATGCCGCGCAGCACCTCGTTGTCGCCGAAGGACTTGTGCAGCTCGCGGATCTCGATTTCCGGACGGCTCATTTCACGGCCTCCTGGGCCTTCGTCTCCATACGGCGTACGACGAAGCCGAGCGGGATCGTGACCAGCAGATAGCACAGGCCGGCGACCAGGATCGGCGTGGAGTTGGCGGTCTGGCTGGCGAGGTCACGGCCGAACTTGGACAGCTCCCGCTCCTCCAGGGTGACACCGAGGAACAGCACCAGCGAGGAGTCCTTGAAGAGCAGGACGAGTTCGTTGGTGAGCGGCGGCAGGATGATCCGGAAGGCCTGCGGGAGGATGATCGAGACCATGGCGCGGGCGGGCGAGAAGCCCAGGGAACGGGCCGCCTCCATCTGCCCCTTGGGCACCGCCTGGATGCCCGCGCGGAACGTCTCGGCCATGTACGCGGCGGCCACCAGGCCGAGTGCGAGGGCGACCTTGCCGTACGTTCCGCCGGGGATCTCGGTGCCGGGGAAGGCCAGCGGGACGGCCACCCCGATGAAGATGAAGATCAGCAGGGCGGGCAGGCCGCGGAAGATCTCGATGTAGATACCGGCGATCCAGCGGTACGGGCCCACGGAGGACAACCGCATGAGGGCCAGCACCATGCCGAGCACCAGGCCGACGAGGAAGCCGGACACGGTGTAGAGCACGGTGTTCTTCAGCGCCAGCGTGATGACGTCCGGGAACATCTGCTCGGCGATGTCCTGCTGGGCGAACTGGTTCTGCAGCCGGCCCCAGTCGGCGCCGACCGCGAGGGCGACCAGGGCGCCGACGAAGACGACGTACTGCACACCGCGGGACACCCGGCGCTTCTGACGCCGGGTCAGCCCCTTCTTCTTCGGCTGTACCGTCACCTCGGTCATGAGGCGGACGGGGAGGCCGCGGACTCCTCGTACGGTCCGATCCACTGCTCGTACAGCTTCTTGTACGTGCCGTCGGCCTTGGCGTCCGCGATTGCCTTGTTGACGGCCTTGAGCAGCGGCTCGTTGCCCTTCTTCACCGTGAAGCCGTACTGCTCGCCGGTGTTGATCTGCTCGGCGACCTCGAAGGCGTCGGCGTTGGCCTGGTCCTTGAGCCAGCCCTGGACGACCGGGTAGTCGATCACGACGGCCTCGACCTGGCCGGTGCGCAGGCCGTTGATGACGGCGTCGGAGGACTCGAAGGAGACCGGGTCGAGGCCCTGGCTCTTGGCGTAGTCCTCGCCGGTGGTCTGCGCCTGGGCGCCGACCTTCTTGCCCTTGAGGTCGGCGAAGGAGCCGATGCCGCTCTTCTTGTCGACCAGGACGGCCTGGGTCGCCTCGAAGTAGGGGTCCGAGAAGTCGACGTTCTTCTTGCGCTCCTCGGTGATGGTCATGCCGGCGGCGGCGAGGTCGCACTGGCCGGCGTTGAGGGACCCGCCGGTCTTGAAGTTCTCGAAGGGCTGGTCGATGATCTGCTGCTGCACGCCCAGATCCTCGGCGACCAGGTCGACGAGGGAGACGTCGAAGCCCTGCACCTTGCCGTCGATCTCCGACTGGAAGGGCGGGTAGGGCAGGTGGGTGCAGGTGGTGAGCTGGCCGCCCTTGACGAGAGTGACCCCGCCGGCGGCGGTCTGCGTACCGCTCGCGTCGCCGTCGTCCGACCCGCAGCCGGCCACGAGCAGCAGCCCGGCCGTCGCAGTGGTGGCGGCCAGAATGCGGGCTCGGCGCCCGAGGACCGTGATCACGGGGACCTCCTGTGAGGGAACTATGGGTTCCGATTATAAGGAGAACTTTGAACCACTCAAACCAAACCCATGGCCACGAGACCGTCAGGCCTGAGAAGTCTCCGGTAACAGGGGGTGTGCGGCCCGCCGGTTAGGCTCGACAGCGTCGATCCCGTGAGCGAAGAGAGCACCGCCGTGACCCACCCCCTCCTGGACCTGGCCCCGCTGACCGCGGCGCACTTCGCCGCCATCGAGGACCGGGTGGCCCGGCTGCTCGGCACCCGCCAGGACGTGGTGATCATGCAAGGTGAGGCGCTGCTGCCGCTGGAGGGCGCCATCCGCGCCACGGCCGGTCCCGGGACGACGGCACTGAACGTGATCACCGGACCGTACGGGCAGACCTTCGGGAACTGGCTGCGGGACTGCGGAGCGACCGTGATCGATCTCGCGGTGCCCTTCCACACGGCGGTCACGGCCGAGCAGATCCGCGCGGCCTTCGCCGAGCATCCGGAGATCGACTTCGTGTCCCTGGTGCATGCGGAGGCGGCGACCGGCAACACCAACCCGGTCGCGGAGATCGGCGAGGTGGTCCGGGAGCACGGGGCGCTGTTCTACCTGGACGCGGTGGCGTCGATCGGCGCCGAGCCGGTACTGCCGGACGCGTGGGGCGTGGACCTGTGCGTCATCGGGGCGCAGAAGGCGATGGGCGGCCCGGCGGGCGTCTCGGCGGTGTCGGTGAGCGAGCGGGCGTGGACGCGGATGGCGGCGAACCCCAGGGCGCCGCGCAGGTCGTATCTCTCGCTGCTGGACTGGAAGGAGCGCTGGATCGACGGCGGCCGCAAGGCCCTGCTGCACGCGCCGGCCCAGCTGGAGATGCTGGCGCTGGAGGCGTGCGTGGAGCGGATCGAGGCGGACGGCCCGCAGACGGTGATGGCCCGGCACGCGGCCGCCGCGGCGGCGACCCGCGCGGGGGCGCTCGCGCTGGGCGGTGGCCTGGAGCCGTACGTGCACGAGGCCGCGGAGGCGGCGCCGGTCGCGACCACCCTGCGAGCACCCTCCGGCGTCGTGGCATCGGAACTGGTGGCCAGGGCCCTGGAGAGCGACCCCGCGCTGCCGCTGGCCGCGGGTGGGGGCGCGCTGGCCAAGGAGATGATCCGCGTCAACCACTACGGTCCCGACGCGACGCCGGGCGCGGTCCGGGCGAGCCTGGCCGCCCTGGGCGCGGCCCTGACCGAGAAGGGTCTGACGGTGGACCTCGATGCGGCGCGGCGGGCTGCGGAAGCCGCCTGGCAGTAAGCGCCGGGCATTCTCTTCACGGTTGATTTTCCGGGATTCCCTTTCCGCAATTCCAACCAATTTACCGGGAGCAGCTTCCCGTATTCTTCTGCCCGCTTTCTCCGACCCTAAACGCAAAGATTTCGCGAACACCAAGCGGCGTAATTCGGGCAGATCTCCTGAGGGTTACACGGCTGTGACGCGTTCCACATCGCGCCCGTTTTGCGCACTATATGGCCGACAAACCGGGGCATTCCGTCGCACCTTCACGCGGCTGCACGCGCACGCGTGATAACACAGGATGCGCCGACACGTAAGCCCCTCCGGCCATGCAATTTCGAATTTCGCTCGGTAAATTTAATTCGCATGACTGCCGCACAAGCAGACCTGCACATCGACCGTCCGGCGGTTACGGACGGGGCCGCTGTCTGGCGGCTCGCCAAGGAATCCGGAACCCTCGACCTGAACTCCTCGTACAGCTATCTGCTGTGGTGCCGGGACTTCGCCGCCACCTCGGCGGTGGCGCGGGCGGACGACGGGGCGGCCGTCGGCTTCATCACCGGGTACCTGCGGCCGGACCGCCCGGGGACCCTGCTGGTGTGGCAGGTGGCCGTCGACGCCGCGTACCGCGGACGCGGACTGGCGGCGCGGCTGCTCGACGGACTGACCGCCCGGGTCGCCGCCGAGCAGGGGCTGACCTCCGTCGAGACCACCATCACGCCGGGCAACACCCCCTCCGAGCGGCTGTTCACCTCGTACGCCGCCCGGCACGGCGCCCGTGTCGAGCGTGCGGTGCTGTTCGACACGGGTCTGTTCCCGGACGGCCCGCACGACCCCGAAGTCCTGTACCGCATCGGCCCGTTGACCCACCTCTCGCAGTGACCCGTCGCAATTGACCGTTGCAACTGACCGTCGTATGACCGTCGCAATGAGGAGCGATTCTTCGTGACCATCACCCAGCCCGACCTCAGCGTCTTCGAAACCCTGGAGTCCGAGGTGCGCAGCTACTGCCGCGGCTGGCCCACCGTCTTCGACCGGGCGCGCGGCAGCCGCATGTACGACGAGGACGGCCACGAGTACCTCGACTTCTTCGCCGGAGCCGGCTCGCTCAACTACGGACACAACAACCCGGTGCTCAAACGGGCCCTGCTCGACTATCTGGACCGGGACGGCGTCACCCACGGTCTCGACATGTCGACCACGGCCAAACGCGCCTTCCTGCAGACCTTCCAGGACCTGGTGCTGCGGCCGCGCGACCTGCCGTACAAGGTCATGTTCCCGGGGCCGACCGGTACCAACGCCGTGGAGTCCGCGCTGAAACTGGCGCGGAAGGTGAAGGGGCGCGAGGCCATCGTGTCGTTCACCAACGCCTTCCACGGCATGTCCCTCGGCTCCCTCGCCGTGACCGGCAACGCGTTCAAACGGGCCGGCGCCGGGATTCCGCTCGTGCACGGCACGCCCATGCCCTTCGACCACTACCTGGACGGCAAGGTCGAGGACTTCCTGTGGTTCGAACGGCTGCTCGAGGACCAGGGCTCCGGGCTCAACAAGCCCGCCGCTGTGATCGTCGAGACCGTGCAGGGCGAGGGCGGCATCAACGTGGCCCGGCCCGAGTGGCTGCGGGCGCTGGCCGAGCTGTGCGAACGCCAGGACATGCTGCTGATCGTCGACGACATCCAGATGGGCTGCGGGCGCACCGGCGCGTTCTTCTCCTTCGAGGAGGCCGGGATCGTGCCCGACATCGTCACCGTGTCGAAGTCCATCAGCGGCTACGGGCTGCCGATGTCGCTGTGCCTGTTCAAGCCGGAGCTGGACGTCTGGGAGCCGGGCGAGCACAACGGCACCTTCCGCGGCAACAACCCCGCGTTCGTCACGGCCACCGCCGCGCTGGAGACGTACTGGACCGACGGCTCGGCCATGGAGAAGCAGACCCGCGCGCGCGGTGAGCAGGTCGAGCAGGCGCTGATCGCCGTCACCGAGGAGAACCTCGCCGACGTCAAGGAGTACCGGGGCCGCGGGCTGGTGTGGGGCATGGAGTTCCACGACAAGGGCCGGGCCGAGCGCGTCGCCCGCCGCGCCTTCGAACTCGGGCTGCTGATCGAGACGTCCGGCCCCGAGAGCGAGGTCGTCAAGCTGCTGCCCGCCCTCACCGTCACCCCCGAGGAGCTGGACGAGGGCCTGCGCGTCCTCGCCCGTGCCGTACGCGAAACCGTCTGAGAAAAGGAGCTGTTCAGCACCGTGATCGTCCGTTCGTTCAAGGACATCGAAGGCACCGACCGGCATGTGAAGGCCGCGTCCGGCACCTGGGAGAGCAAACGCATCGTCCTCGCCAAGGAGAGGGTCGGCTTCTCGCTGCACGAGACGATCCTGTACGCGGGGACGGAGACGTCGATGTGGTACGCCAACCACATCGAGGCCGTGGTCTGTGTGCAGGGCGAGGCCGAACTGACCGACCACGAGACCGACCGGACGTACACGATCACGCCCGGGACGATGTACCTCCTCGACGGCCACGAGCGGCACACGCTGCGCGTCAAGGAGGACTTCCGCTGTATCTGCGTCTTCAACCCGCCCGTCACCGGACGGGAGGACCACGACGAGAACGGCGTCTACCCCCTGCTCACCGAACCCGAGGAGGTGTGACATCCCCATGACCACCAGCACTGTCACGGATCTCTACCCCAGCCGCGGCGCCACCGAGGTGTCCGTCCCCCGCCAGGACCCCGTCGTCTGGGGCGCGCCCGGCACCCCCGGGCCGATCGACGTCGCCGGTCTCCAGTCCTACGAGCGGGACGGCTTCCTCGCCATCGAGGAACTCATCACCGACGACGAGGTCGCCGTCTACCGGGAGGAGTTGAACCGGCTGGTGGCGGACCCGGCGATCCGGGCCGACGAGCGGTCGATCGTCGAGCCGAAGTCGCAGGAGATCCGGTCCGTCTTCGAAGTGCACAAGATCAGCGAGGTGTTCGCCGCGCTGGTGCGCGACGAGCGGGTCGTCGGGCGGGCCCGGCAGATCCTCGGCTCGGACGTGTACGTCCACCAGTCGCGGATCAACGTCAAGCCGGGCTTCGGGGCCAGTGGCTTCTACTGGCACTCGGACTTCGAGACCTGGCACGCCGAGGACGGTCTGCCGAACATGCGGACGGTGTCCGTCTCGATCGCGCTGACCGAGAACTACGACACCAACGGCGGGCTCATGATCATGCCGGGGTCGCACCGGACGTTCCTCGGATGCGCGGGGGCCACGCCGAAGGACAACTACAAGAAGTCGCTGCAGATGCAGGACGCGGGCACGCCCTCGCACGAGGCGCTGACCGCGATGGCCTCGCAGTACGGCATCAAGTTGTTCACGGGCAAGGCCGGTTCGGCGACCTGGTTCGACTGCAACTGCATGCACGGGTCGGGCGACAACATCACGCCGTTCCCGCGCAGCAACGTCTTCATCGTCTTCAACAGCGTGGAGAACGCGGCGGTCGAGCCGTTCGCGGCGCCGGTGCGGCGGCCGGAGTTCATCGGAGCGCGGGATTTCACTCCCGTCCGGTGAGCCCGGCCGGGGGTCCGGGGGTTGGCCCCCGGAGTATGCAGCATCGGGGCGCGGGACTTCACGCCGGTGAAGTGACGTAGTCGGACGTGTCGGGTCGGGGTCCCTCTCCTGGAGGGGCCCCGACTCGTTGCATTGCCATCTACAGCCACGCCAGCGACGCCGCGCGCTCCAGTACGTTCCGTACGGCCGACTCGTCGCCGGCCGCTCCGCGCGGGACCTCCTGCGGCGGGTACCGTCCGCCGACCAGCAGGCAGAAGTCGACCGGATCCAGGGCGAGTTCGGCGCGTACGGGTTCGGCGTCGGAGCCCAGCACCCATTCCGGGCCGCCGGTCACGGAGAAGAGGACGGGCGGTGCGGTGGGCCCGAGGGCCGCACCGAGGATGCGCACCGCGAGCCGGATCAGGTGCCGCAGGTGTTCCTCGGGCGGCGGCGGGACGGCCAGGCCCAGGGCGCGGCCGATGTCGTCGGCGTGGATCCAGGTCTCGAACGCGCGCACGAGGAAGTGGTCGGCGACCGGCAGCCGCAGCCCCATCAGTGTCACCGCACGGGCGGCCGACTGCGCATCGCGGGCCTCGGGTGCGCCGAGCAGGGCGGCCGCCTGCGCGGACCAGGCAGCGACGGTCTCCCCGGGCGGGCGCCCGCGCTCATGGGCGATCATCTCGGCGGTACGCCGGTTCCAGGCGGCGTCCCAGGGCGTGCCCTCCTCGATCCCGGAGGGCGGCCGGCCGGTGTCGACCCCGAGCTCCCTCGCGAGCGGCTCGTCGGCGGCGAGCAGATGGGCCACGGTCGCGTGCACGTCCCAGTCGTGCACGACCGGCGTGCCCCACCGGCCGTCCGCCTCGGACAGCAGCGCCTTCAGCCCGGAGACGGCAGCGGCGTAGGGGGCGGCATGCGGGGCGACGGCGGGGGCGGCGGCACGGTGGCGAAGGGCACGGGACAGGACGGTGGAGGAGGGCCCCTCGAGCGGGGCCGATGCCGGGGGCCGCGCCTCGGACGGCGACCCGTCCGAGGCAGACGCGGCCGGCGCCGGCCCTTCCAGCATCCGTACCACTGCCCTCAGCCGTTCCGCCTCCCTGGCGCATGTTTCGCAGGTGGCGAGGTGGGGCGGGATCGTCTTCTCGTCGGCCGGTTCCAGGGTGCCGAAGGCCCAGGCGGCCAGGAGTTCCCGTACGGCGTCGTGATCGGTGGTCACCGTGTGCCTCCTTCCACTGCTGCCATCATGCGCCCCTTTCGAGGGCCGGGTCCGGCGGGTCGGCCAGGGATTCGGCCAGGGTGCGCAGCGCGGTGCGCAGGCGGGTCTTGGCGGTGCCCTCGGGGATGCCGAGTTCCACGGCCGCCTGCCGATAGGTGCGGCCGGCGAAGTAGGCCAGGTGCACCACCTCCCGTTGCGGCTGCGGGAGTTCGGCGAGGGCGGAGTGCAGCAGCAAGGAGCGTTCCCGGTCCACGACCGTCTCGTCGGGTCCGGGACCTGGCTCCGGGATGGCGTGCAGCGCGGAGTCGTCGGCGCGGGCGTCCTTGCGGTGCCGGGCCTCGCTGCGCACCCAGTCCACGGCCCGCCGGTGGGCGAGCAGGGACAGCCAGGTGCGCAGCGAGCCACGGCGCGGGTCGAAGGCGTACGGCCTGCTCCACAGCTGGGCGAACACCTCCTGCGCCACGTCCTCCGCGGCGGCCGCGCTGCGCGTCACCCGCACGGCGACGCGCCGCACCAGCCCGCCGTACGCCGTGTACACCTCGGCCAGCGCGGACTCGTCGCCGTACACCAGCCGCCGGTGCAGTTCCGCATCGGCCCCGACGTCCGCCTGCTCCACCGGCACCACCCCCGGTGCCCTTCCTAGCGTCCGCGGCCCGGCCGCGCCAGTGGTTCAGGCGGACAGCACGTCCAGCAGGCGGTCGACGTCGGCCGGCGTGTTGTACAGGTGGAAGGCGGCGCGCAGGTTGCCCGCGCGGTCGGAGACCTCGACTCCGGCGCGGCTCAGGTCGGGCTGGCGCTGTCCGAGGCCCGGCACGGAGACGATCGCCGAGCCGGGCGCCGGGAGGGGTTCGTGGCCGAGCGTCGCCAGGCCCGCGCGGAAGCGGTCGGCGAGCGACAGGTCATGCGCGTGTACGGCGGCCACGCCGAGCTCCTCGACCAGGGCCAGGGAGTGCCGGGCGCCGGTGTAGGCGAGGAGGGCGGGGCTCTCGTCGAACCGGCGGGCGGAGTGGGCGAGTTCCGTGACCGGGCCGTAGGTGCTGTCCCAGGGGTTTTCGCCGGCCGCCCAGCCCGCGAAGACGGGAGTGAGTCCGCCGAAGTCCTCCGGTACGACGAGGAAGGCCACGCCGCGCGGGCAGACGACCCACTTGTAGGCGACGGAGGAGACATAGTCGAAGTCGTCCGCGGCGAGCGGCAGCCAGCCGACGGCCTGGGACACGTCGATGAAGGTGCGCGCCCCGTGCGCGCGGGCCGCCTCGCGGATCGCCGGCAGGTCGGCGATCCGGCCGTCCACCGACTGCACGGCGCTCACGGCGACGAGCGCGGTGTCCGGGCGGACCGACTCGGCGAGCCGCTCCAGGGGCACGCTGCGCACCTTCAGGTCCCGGCGGACGTGGAAGGGGTTCACCAGGGAGCTGAAGTCGGCCTCGGCGGTGAGCACCTCGGCGCCCTCGGGCAGCGCGGCGGCGATCAGCCCGCTGTGCACGGCGACGGAGGCCCCGGCCGCGACCCGGCTCGCCGGCACCCCGACGATCCGGGCGAAGGCGGCCCGGCAGGCCTCCACGTCGGCGAACATGTCCTGCGGCACGCCTTCGGCCAGGGACAGTGCGGCGGCGCGCAGCGCCGCCACCGTGCGGGCCGGCAGCAGGCCGGTGCTCGCGGTGTTGAGGTAGGTGTGCTTCGGGGCGAACTCGGCGCGGACGAGGCTCTCGAAGGTCTCCATGGGGTCCACTCTGCGGTCCCGGGAAGCCCACGTCCATTGCGTATTTCTACGTGGTTTCCCTAAGGACCGCTTATGGACCGGCCCTCACCTGTGGCTTCAGTGCTGCGGCACCGCGCACCCGTCCGGACCGCACGCCTCGGCGCCCGCCTCGTCGATCAGCTTCAGCGGCGACCGCTCGCCCCACGCCTGCGTGAGTGCCTGGCCGAACACCTCGGCGGGCTGCGCGCCGGAGACGCCGTACTTCCGGTCGAGGACGAAGAACGGCACCCCGGTGGCACCGAGCTGCGCGGCCTCCCGCTCGTCGGCCCGCACCTCCTCGGCGTAGGCGCCCGGATCGGCGAGCACCTTGCGGACGCCGGCCTCGTCGAGCCCGGCGGCGACGCCGATCTCCACCAGCCGCTCGTCGTCGCCGAAGACGGACCGCTCCTCGGCGAAGTTCGCCTCGTACATCAGCTGGACGAGCTCGCCCTGCCGGCCGTGCTCCTTGGCGAAGTGGAGCAGCCGGTGCATGTCGAAGGTGCTGCCGTGGTCCCGCCCGCGGGTCCGGTACTCCAGCCCCTCGGCGGCGGCCTGCGCCCCCAGGTTGTCCTCGCCGGCCTGCGCCTGGGCCTCGCTCATGCCGTACTTCTTCGTGAGCATCGTCAGCACGGGCTGCACGTCGCCCTTGGCCCGTCCGGGGTCCAGCTCGAACGACCGGTGCACGACCTCGACCTCGTCGCGGTGCGGGAACTCCGCCAGCGCCTTCTCGAAGCGGGCCTTGCCCACGTAGCACCAGGGGCAGGCGATGTCGCTCCAGATCTCGACGCGCATGGGTTCTCGCTCTCTCAGGCTCGTACTGGGTACGGAGACTCCCTCCGTCGGTGCGTGAACGTTCAAGCGACCGGTTTCATTCCCGTACGCCGGCTCAGCTGCCGTCCCGCAGATCCCGCGGCCAGCTCGGCCGGAACTCTATGTGGTCGTACGTCACCACGCAGCCCTCCCCCAGTGGCGACTGGGTCATGAAGCCGACCAGGGCAGCTCCCGTCTCCTTCTCGCCGCCCAGCGTGAACAGCCGCACGAAGGTCCAGCGCTCGCCGTCGCGGGAGGCGTGGAAGGCGAACGCCCTGCCGGTGCGGCTGACGCGGAGCCAGACGCTGCTGCCGTCCACGACGAAGGAGTTCGCGTCGTCGGAGTGGTCCCGGGTCACCACGGTGCACACGGTGGGCAGATCGGGCGAGCGCTCCAGGCAGAGCTTCGCCCACGCCCGCTCACCGACGTGCACGTACAGCACACCCGCGTCGAAGGCGGCGGCGAAGCCGACCGTGACATGGGCGATCAGCTGGAAGTCCCCCTCCGGCGCACCCAGCAGCCGGGGCGCGTCGGAGGCGGAATCCAGGGCCTCGTCCGTGGGTGGCACGAAGCGGTCCTGGCGGGCTCCCGCCCAGCCGGTGAGCGCGCCGTCCTCGTACGACCAGTGGCCGTCGGGGCCGTAGGTACGCAGCGGAAACGGGAGTTCGGGGAGTTCGAAGTCCATCCCGCCAGTGTTCCAGCCGGGCCGGGAGCCCTGCCCACCGGTCGGTGGAACGGGGCCGGAGCTCCCGGCAGGCATACCTGCTGAAGCCGCTCGGAACTCCATCCGGCCGTTGAAGCGACGCGACAGCCCCAGCGGGTACCTGACGGACCGTCACGCCCGCCTCCCGGGGTGGTCGGGGTCGCGGCTTTACCCAGCACCAAGTCGCTTGCGTAGCACCGGGGTTCGACCCGGGGCCGATGATCACGCCGTGGCCGTTCCTGTTCCCGGCCGGTCCAAGCATGATCGCGAAGTCAGACTGGACCATTAGGCCATAAATGGACACATCTCGCACGGCTCGATACGGTCGAATTACAGGCGCTACCGCTGCAGCAGTGACCAGCGAGCAGAGAAGTCGGCGCCAGAGGCCGGAATCCACCGGCCCGAATGGTACCCAGCGCATCGCGCTGCTGTGCAGGTACCGGCCCCGGTCCGCACCCTCACAACTGACGCTTCGACCGGGGCAAGTCACCGTCTGCACGTGCCAGTCCCGAAGGAAGAAGATAGTTATGCGCCCGAAGCGAACCATCGCACTAGTGGCGAGCCCCCTCGTCGCGGCCGCGGCCCTGGCGCTCCCCGCCACGGCCATGTCGCAGAACTCGGACACCTCGGTGGCGTCCGCCCCGCAGGCCCCGAACCAGCCCCCTCCCTCTCCTACCCCGACGCCGAAGCCGACGAAGACACTTACACCGGAGCAGCAGGGCAATCGGGACGGACGGGTGGCCGGGAGGGCTGACGGCCAAGACTGCAATTACAAGCAGTCCTTTGCGCCGAAGCTGAAAAACTCGAGGTACCTGGCGGCCTACAACACCTCTTACGAGCGGAACTACGACGCGACCTGCGTCGAGGAGGAGGAGGAGCAGCCGCCGGCGCAGTAGAGCATGTCGCGGAGCCCCGCGTCGGATGTCCGGGGTCTGCGAAGGCAGGCCCCGCCACTTCGACTGCGGGGCCTGCCGCGCGAGCGAGGCTCCCCCAACTGCCCTGCACACATGGCGAACCGCCGGAACCGACGGCCCGGGGAACACGCTTGGCGCAACGCGCACGGCCGGACGCCCCGAACACGGGCGCCCGCCCGTGCGTACGCCGGTCCGGGCCGCCGGGTCAGACCTCCATCCGCCCGTTGAACCGCCGCGGCAGCCCCAGCGGGTTGTCGTCGCGCAACTCCGGCGGGAGCAGTGCCTCGGGCGTGGTCTGGTACGTCACCGGGCGCAGCCAGCGCTCGATGGCCGTGCCGCCCACCGAGGTGGAGGTGGACGTCGTCGCCGGGTAGGGGCCGCCATGGTGCTGGGCGGGGGCGACTGCAACACCCGTCGGCCAACCGTTGACCAGCACGCGTCCGGCGAGCGGGGTGAGCTCGGCGAGGATCTCGGCGCCCTTGCCCTGTCCCTCGGCCTCCTCCGTGGAGAGGTGGACGGTCGCGGTCAGGTTGCCGGGCAGCCGGGACAGGACGGCGTTGACCTCGGCGTCGTTCTGGTAACGGGCGACCACGGTGACGGGTCCGAAGCACTCCTCCAGGAGCAGGTCGTACTCCCCCTCCTGCGCGAGCTTCTCCGCCGGAACCGTCAGGAAGCCCGCGCTCACCGTGTGCTCGCCGCCCGCGCCCGGCGTCACGGGCGACTCCACGTCGGGGAGTTCCGCGCGCTCCGCGACACCGGCGACGAAGTTGTCCCGCATACGGTGGTCGAGCAGCACGCCCGCCTCGGTGTCGCTGACCGCCTCCGTCAGCGACTTCACCAGCCGGTCCCCGGCCGCACCCTGCGGCGCCAGCACGAGCCCCGGCTTCACGCAGAACTGTCCGACGCCCAGCGTCATGGAGCCGGCGAGCCCGCCGCCGATCTGCTCGGCGCGCTCCGCTGCCGCGGCCTCGGTGACGAGCACCGGGTTCAGGGAGCCCAGCTCGCCGTGGAACGGGATCGGCACCGGACGCGCGGCGGCGGCGTCGAACAGGGCCCGGCCCCCTCGTACGGAACCGGTGAAGCCCGCCGCGGCGACCAGCGGGTGCTTGATCAGCTCGATGCCCGCCTCGAAGCCGTGGACGAGGCCCACGACCCCCTCGGGGATGCCGTGCTCCGCGGCGGCCCGGCGCAGCACGGCCGCGACCAGCTCGGACAGCGCGGGGTGGTCGGGGTGGGCCTTGACGACCACCGGGCAGCCCGCGGCGAGCGCGCTCGCGGTGTCGCCGCCGGCGACGGAGAAGGCGAAGGGGAAGTTGGAGGCGGAGTAGACGGCGACGACGCCGAGCGGGACCTTGTAGCGGCGCAGGTCCGGGATGGGCGGGGTGGCGGTGTCGTCGGGGTGGTTGATGACGACACCGAGGAAGGCACCCTCGTCGACGATGTCGGCGAAGGCCCGCAACTGGTAGCAGGTGCGGGCGAGTTCGCCGGTCAGCCGGACCGGGCCGAGCGCGGTCTCGGCGTCGGCGGCCTCGACGAGCTGGTCCTTGGCGTCCTGGAGCCGGTCGGCGGCGGTGCGCAGGAAGGCCGCCCGGACCGTGCGGTCGGCGAGGTCGCCGCGGACGGCGTGGGCGGCGCGGACGGCAGCGTCCACCTCCTGGGCTGTGGCCTCCACCGCAACCTGTTCACGCTGCTTCCCGGTTCGGGGGTCGACACTCCAGACTGGTGCTGCTGCCACCGCGGGTCCCTCCACACATGTATTGCCGCAGTTCTGGGTCATCCACCAGGGTCGTTCGATATACTGAACAATGTCTCTGATGGTGAATATGCTGTTGGAGACTATTTCCCGTCGAACGAAGGGGTCAAGGGCGATGTCGGCAGGCGAGACGGGGGGCGGGGCGCAGGTCAAGTCCGCGGTACGGACGGTTGAACTGCTCGAGTACTTCGCCGGACGTCCAGGTATGCACTCGCTCGCGGCGGTCCAGGAGGCCGTGGGCTATCCCAAGTCGAGCCTGTACATGCTGCTGCGCACGCTCGTCGACCTCGGCTGGGTGGAGACCGACGCGACGGGCACGCGGTACGGGATCGGCGTACGGGCGCTGCTGGTGGGGACGTCGTACATCGACGGCGACGAGGTGGTCGCGGTGGCCCGGCCGACGCTGGACCGGCTGTCGGACGACACGACGGAGACGATCCACCTCGCGCGCCTGGACGGGACGAACGTCGTCTACCTGGCCACCCGGCAGTCGCAGCACTACCTGCGCCCCTTCACCCGCGTCGGCCGCCGCCTGCCCGCGCACTCCACCTCCCTCGGCAAGGCGCTGCTGAGCACGTACACGGACGAGCAGGTCCGCAAGATGCTGCCGGAGACCCTCCCCGCCCTCACCGAGCACACCATCACCGACCGGGAGAAGCTGATCGAGGAGCTGCACCAGGTACGGGAGCAGGGGTACGCCGTGGACCGCGAGGAGAACACGCTGGGCCTGCGCTGCTTCGGCGTGGCGATTCCCTACCGCACGCCGGCCCGGGACGCGATCAGCTGCTCGATCCCGGTGGCCCGCCTCACCCCGGCGCACGAGCAGATGGTGAAGGACGCCCTGTTCGACGCCCGCGACCGGCTGACGCTCGCCACTCGTAGGCTCTGACTCCATGGATGTGAAACTGCGCGAAATCCACGACAGCGACCTGCCCGTCTTCTACCGGCAGATGAACGACCCGGAGGCCCTGCGCATGGCGGCCTTCACCCCCGAGGACCCGGCCGACCGGGACGCCTTCGACGCGCGCTGGAAACGGATCCGCACCTCGGCGTACGTCCTGCGCACGATCCTCGCCGACGGAGACGTGGTGGGGAGCGCGGCCGTGTACGGGGAGCCGGGCGAGCGCGAGGTGACCTACTGGGTCGACCGCGCGTACTGGGGCCGGGGCGTCGCCACGGCCGCCCTGCGGACGCTGCTCGCCGAGGTCCCCGAACGCCCGCTGTACGCACGGGCGGCGGCGGACAACGAGGGCTCGCTGCGGGTGCTCATGAAGTGCGGCTTCCAGGTCAGGGAACGGGCCCGGGGATTCGCGCACGCGCGCGGCGAGGAGATCGACGAGCTGGTCCTGGCGTCGGAGGGCTGAGCGGGCCTCCCCCATGCGGCGGAGACGGATCACCGTCGCGCAGGAGGTGGACCCCTGCCGTCGCGCGGGAGCGCGGACGCATGACGCAGACACTCGCTTCTGAGCAGGTGACGCAGGAGGGGCTGAGCAACGCCCTCAAGCACACCGGTGACGGGGCGGCCGTACGACTGCGGATCGAAGTGACCGACGGGCACCTGGAGATCACCGTCGAGAATCCCGTCGCCTCCACCCCCGAGCTCCGCCCCGGTGGCGGTCACGGCCTGCGGGGCATTGCCGACCGGGCGCGGCTGCTGGGCGGGACGACGCGGGCCGACGCCGACGCGCTCGTCCAGGCCGTACGGCTCGTCTCGCACAGCGACACCCTGCTGTTCCCGTCGGCCGTGCGCACGCTCGCGGCCGAGCACGCGCGCGCGTGCCCCGCTCCACCGCCCTGGGCGGCGCGGCTCACCGGCCGCGAGAGCGATGTGCTGCGACTGATGGCGCAGGGCCTGACCAACGCGGAGATCGCGCGGCGCATGGAGGTCGGTCCGGCCACCGTGAAGTCGCATGTGGCGGCGCTCCTGGCGAAGACCGGCACCCGGGACCGCACACAGGCGGTCATCGCCGCCTACGAGGCGGGCTTCATGAACGCTCGATGAGAAAACGGGGCGCAAGGGAACGATTGCCCCCATCCTGATCGTCCCTGGGAGTGGGATGAACAAGACGATCAGGCGGGCGTCCGTCTTCGTGCTGCTGCTGGTGTTCGCTCTGCTGGTCAGGGCGACCTGGGTGCAGTTCTACGAAGGCCAGGCACTCGCGGACGACAAGAACAACCGGCGGAACGCGATCGAGCTGTACAGCGAGCCGCTCGGCAACATCGTCGTGGGCGGCGAGGCGGTCACCGGCTCGGCGCGGACGAAGAGCGGCGACCTCGCGTACAAGCGGACGTACACGGACGGCGCGCTGTACGCGGCCGTCACCGGGTACAGCTCGCAGGCGTTCGGAGCCACCCAGCTCGAGGGCATCTACCAGGACCTGCTCGACGGCACCGACAACCGTCTGAAGAGCGTGCTGGACACCGTCACCAACAAGCGGTCCGATCCCGGCAACGTGATCACGACGATCGACCCGGATGTGCAGAAGGCGGCGTACGACGCGCTCGGCGACAAGAAGGGCGCGGCCGTCGCGATCGACCCCACGACCGGGAAGATCCTGGCGGTCGTCTCCACTCCGTCGTACGACCCGTCGCGGATCACCACGGGTGACTCGGCCGCCTGGGAGCAGCTGACCAAGGACTCCGACAAGCCGATGACGAACCGGGCGCTGCGCCAGCCGCTGCCGCCGGGTTCGACGTTCAAGCTGGTCGTCGCGGCGGCCGCGCTGGAGGACGGCCTGTACTCGTCGGTGGACGAGAAGACGGACAGCCCGGACCCGTATCCGCTGCCGCAGTCGAGCGACGAGCTGACGAACGAGAACCCGTCCGCCCCGTGCGAGAACGCCTCGATCCGGGTGGCTCTTCAGTACTCGTGCAACAACGTCTTCGGGAGCATGGCCGTCGACCTGGGCCAGGACAAGGTCCGGGCGATGGCGGAGAAGTTCGGCTTCAACGACGACGAGCAGGACGTGCCGGTGCGCGCGTACGAGAGCGTGTACCCGTCGGACATGGACGACGCGCAGACGGCCCTGTCGGGCATCGGCCAGTTCGATGTCACCGCGACGCCGCTGCAGATGGCGATGGTCTCAGCGGCCATAGCCAACGACGGCAAGCTGGTCTCGCCGCATATGGTGTCGCAGATCACCGACAGCAGCGGTGATGTGCTGCAGGACTACGACGACAACGCCTCGGCGGAGGAGATCGTCAGCTCCTCGACCGCCGAGCAGCTCCAGTCGGCGATGCAGACGGTGGTCGAGGACGGCACGGGGACGAACGCGCAGATCGCGGGCGCGACGGTGGGCGGCAAGACCGGCACGGCCCAGCACGGCGAGAACAACAGCAAGACGCCGTACGCCTGGTTCACGTCCTACGGGAAGGCCGACGGCAAGGAGGTCGCCGTCGCGGTCGTGGTGGAGCAGTCGGACGCGGCGCGTTCGGAGGTCAGTGGTAACGGGCTGGCGGCGCCGGTGGCCAGGGCGGTCATGGAAGCAGCGCTCGGGTAGCGGCCCCGAAGGGGCGCGAGGAACTGCGCGACCAGCCAAAACGAACCCGCACTGGCCGCGCAGCGTTCCTTACTTCACGCCCAGAATCTGTTCGATCGGGTCGATCGCGAAGTACACCAGGAACAGCGCCGAGGTCCCCCACAGCAGCCAGTGGACCTCCTTCGCCTTGCCCAGCACCGTCTTGATCAGGACGTAGGCGACGAAGCCCGCGCCGATGCCGTTGGTGATGGAGTACGTGAACGGCATCACCGCGATGGTGAGGAACGCCGGGATGGCGATCTCGTACCTGTCCCAGTCGATCTGCTTGACCTGGGTCATCATCAGGAACCCGACGGCGACCAGGGCCGGGGCGGCCGCCTGGAGCGGAACGATGGTGAGCAGCGGGGTGAAGAACAGGGCGAGGGCGAACAGGCCGCCGGTGACCAGGTTGGAGAAGCCGGTGCGCGAGCCCTCGCCGACGCCGGCCGCCGACTCGATGTAGGAGGTCGCCGAGGACGACGAGGCGGCGCCGCCCGCGACGGCCGCGGCGCCGTCGATCAGCAGGACGCGGCCGAGGTTCGGGACCTTGCCGTCCTTGTCCAGCAGCCCGGCCTCCGTGCTGATGCCGACGACCGTGCCCATGGTGTCGAAGAAGTCGGACAGGATCAGCGTGAAGACCAGCAGGACGACGGTGATGACGCCGACGCCGGGCTCGCCGAACGCGCCGAACAGGCTGAAGTCGCCGATCAGTCCGAAGTCGGGGGCGTCGACGACCTGGTCGGGCCACGCGGGCGTGGTCAGGCCCCAGGTCTTGATGTCGGCGATGGAGTCGATGACGATCGCGACGACGGTCATGGTGACGATGCTGATGAGGATGGCGCCCTTGACCTTGCGGGCGAGCAGTCCGATGGTCAGCAGCACGCCGAGGCAGAACACGAGAATCGGCCACCCGGTGAGCGTGCCGGAGCCGCCGAGCTGAACCGGCACCGTGGTGTTCGCGGCGTCCGGGATGCGGCTGACGAAGCCGGCGTCGACAAAGCCGATGAAGGCGATGAACAGGCCGATGCCGACGCTGATCGCCTGCTTGAGCGCCTGCGGGATGGCGTGCATGACGGCCTCGCGCAGCCCGGTGACGACAAGGACGCAGATCAGCAGGCCTTCCAGGACGATCAGGCCCATCGCGTCGTCCCAGCTCATCAGCGGGGCGATCTGGAAGGCGACGACCGCGTTGAGGCCGAGTCCGGCAGCCAGGGCGAGGGGCAGATTGCCGCCGATGCCCATGATGACGGTCATGACCGCGGCCACCAGGGCGGTGGCGGTGGTGAGTTGAACCGCGTCGAGCTGCTCTCCGTACTTGTCCCTGGCACTGCCCAGGATGATCGGGTTCAGGACAAGGATGTAGGCCATGGTGAAGAACGTGGCGAAGCCGCCACGTATCTCCCGGCCGAAGGTGGACCCCCGTTCGGAGATCCTGAAGAACCCGTCGATGCTGTTCGCCGCCGGTGGCGGGGCACTTGGCCGGTCGGTCACCTTCTGCGTTTCGGACATGGCGGACACTCCTTGGCGCCTGAATGATCTGTGTGCGGATGCTGGCTGGATTGTTCCCTCGTTGAACCTGTTCCAGGTTTTCTCCGTGTTACGGAATCGGGTTCGGTCCGCCATACGGCGTTCGAAGTCCCGTACGAGACATATGAGTATCGCTGGTACAGTTCCGGATCTCATCCCGGCGTACGGCAGTTCGATGCCGGGCCAACGCTTCGAGGAGAGACCGCCCGTGGGGACAGTCGTCGACGACGCCGCCTCCGTGGAGTTCCATGCCTTCTTCGAACGCCACTACGCCGAACTGGCCCGCCTGGCCCATCTGCTGACGGGTGAGGCGGACGCCGCCGACGATCTCGCGGCGGATGCGCTGCTGGCGCTGTGGCACCGCTGGGACCGGGTGCGCGCGGCCGACCATCCGGTGGCGTACGCGCGCGGAGTGGTCGCCAATCTCGCCCGCACCCGTGTCCGCAGCGCGGTGCGCGAGCGGCGCCGGATCGCCCTGTTCTGGTCCCAGCGCGAGGAGAAGACCGAGAACCCGGACATAGCGGGCTCGGTGGATGTACAGGCGGCGCTGCGCAGGCTGCCGTTCCGCAAACGGGCCTGTGTGGTGCTGCGGCACGCCTTCGATCTGTCGGAGAAGGACACCGCGCTCGCCCTGGGTGTGTCGGTGGGTACGGTGAAGAGCCAGACCTCGAAGGGAATGGCCGAGCTGCAACGATTGCTCGGCACACAACAAGCTCCGCAGAAGGTGCACGCTGCGATGGCGCGCACCGGTGAGGCCGGAGGAAGGGACCGATGACGATGCAGCGGGACGTGCACGGCGAGCTGCGCGCCCGGCTGCACGAGGCGGCCGAGGCGCACGAGCCCGACCGCGCGCGCATCCTGGCCCGGATCGAGCGCGGTATGACCGAGGAGGTCCGTGGCCGCAGCGGCCACCGGGCGACCCTCCCGCCGGCGTTCGGCTGGCTGCGGGTCGCGGGTGCGACGGCCGCGGTCGCGGGTGTGCTCGCGGTCGGCGGGTACGCGGTCGCGTCCGCGGTGAAGGAGGAGGCTCCTCCGCAGCGGAAGGTCGCCGTGTCGGCGACGCCCACGCCGTCGCCGGAGGCGACGAGCCGGCCGCCCGCGTTCCCGGTGGACCCGGACCCGGAGCCCAGCAGCCCGGTGGAGTCCCGGGAGGAGCCCAGCTCGCCCCCGGCGCAGTCGCCGTCCGCCTCGGCGTCCGCACCGGCACAGCTGCCCGCCGACGCCGGCGTCGAGGACGGTCCGCTGTGGTCGGACGGCTCGGTGGACCCGCACAGCAACGACTTCTGGGCGCAGAGCAACATCACCGTCAAGGCCAGCGAGCAACTGACCGAGCTGACCGTGCAGTTGAGGATCGCGCAGACCGGCGGGGTCTCCTCGACCGGCGCCTGGCGGTCACTGCCGGAGGACGACTTCACGCTGTCGGTCGGCGAGCAGGACGGCTTCCTGGTGTACACCTGGGTGCTCAAGGAGGGCCGTACGGTCCCGGAGGGCGAGTGGGTGTTCGCCGGGCAGTACGACCACGAGCGCGGCGGCCGGGACGCCAAGGACGACGGCTACGCGGCGACCGCGCGGGCGGGCACCGAAGAGCTGTCCGTGGCCGGCGACTTCGCCGCCCAGGACGACGACGACTCGTCCGAGGGCGACTCGTAAAAAATTTCTGGAGACACGGCAACCCGTTCCTCACCGGTGACGACCACAAGGCGCAAGAGTCACCACCCCACTTGAGGAATCGGTACATGACTGCACCAGCAGAACAGCGCGTGAGGCACCGCCGCCGGGTCACCAGGCGGCGGGCCGTGATCGGCTCCGTGGCCGCGCTCGGCATCACCGGAGCGGCGTTCGCCACCACGTCGCTGCTGTCCACCGCCGGCGCCGCGTCCAGCTGGCCGACCGCCAAGGGCAACAAGGCGGTGAGCAGCACCATCTCGGTGTCGGGCACGTACGACGGCGGCTACCAGCGTTTCTACGGCAGCGGCGGACTGGGCGGCAACGGCCAGGAGGAGGGCCAGGACCCGATCTTCCAGCTGAAGGACGGCGCGGTCCTGAAGAACGTCATCCTGGGCTCCCCCGCCGCCGACGGCATCCACTGCCAGGGCAGCTGCACGCTGCAGAACGTGTGGTGGGAGGACGTCGGCGAGGACGCCGCCACGTTCAAGGGCAAGTCGGCGTCGTCCGTCTACACCGTGCACGGCGGCGGCGCCAAGAGCGCCAGCGACAAGGTCTTCCAGTTCAACGGCGCGGGCAAGCTGGTCGTGACGAAGTTCCAGGTCTCGGACTTCGGCAAGCTGGTACGCACCTGCGGCAACTGCTCCACGCAGTACAAGAACCGCTCGATCATCATCAACGACGTCGATGTGACGGCGCCGGGCAAGTCGATCGTCGGCATCAACTCCAACTTCGGCGACACGGCCGCCCTGCGCAAGGTGCGCATCCACGGCGACAGCAGCAAGAAGATGAAGGTGTGCACCCGCTTCCAGGGCAACAACACCGGTGCGGAGCCCAAGGAGCTCGGCAGCGGCCCGGACGGCACGCACTGCCGCTACACGGCCTCCGACGTCACCTACAAGTGAGTCGCTGAGAGCTGCCGGCCCGAGCCCCCTCGGGCCGGCCTGTCGGACCGAGCCCCCTCGGGCCGGCCTGTCGGACCGAGCCCCCTCGTCCGGCACACGGAACGCCCCCGCCGGTGACGACCGGCGGGGGGCGTTCCCCTGTGTTTCCCCGGCTACTTCATCGTCGCGCCGATGCTCGTGGATCCGGTGGTCAGGAAGGTGGTGGACGGCAGCGACCCGTCCACCCGCCGGGAGGCGTACGCGGTGGTCGCGTCCGTGGTGGCGAACGCCGGTGTGGCGACACCCGCGTCCCAGTTGTTGGCCGCCGAGACGGTGGCACCGCCGAGCTTCGCCTTCGCGTCGCCGTTGCCGACGGCGAGGTTGCGTGCGAGACGCGCCTTGCCGGTGGCGAAACAGAAGCCGTCCTCGGTGTTGGCGTAGGCGGTGTTGCGGTACAGCACGATGGCGCCGGTGTTGGAGTTCTCGGTGAAGCCGTGCAGGGTGTTGTCCCAGGCGGCGTTGTTCTGCACCTGGTGGGCGACGGAGGCTCCGCCGCCGCCCAGCTTGAAGCCGTTGCCGTTGCCCTCGAACGCGGAGTCGGACCAGCGGTTCTTGCCGTTGCCGAACGCCCAGGAGTTCTTGATGGTGACCGGTGAGGAGAACTGCCACAGGTCGAGGCCGTCATCCGAATTGTTGTAGAGGCGGGCGCCGTCGAGGACGTTGCCGGTGCCGGAGCCGAACTTGACGGCGATGCCGTCGGCGTTCTGGCCGTGTCCGGCGGGGTCGTAGTTGCCGTGACTGTCCAGGTTCTGCACGAGGTTGTTCACGGTGCCGTCGCCGCGCAGGGTGAAGCCGGAGTCGCCGTTGTTCGCGGTGACGAGGTTGCGGAAGATGCCGCCGGTGGAGGAGGTGACGACGAAGCCCTGGGCCGGGGAGTTCTGGAAGGTGAGGTTCTCGACGGTCCAGTAGCTGCCGTAGATCCCGGCGAGCCAGGAGCCGTCGGGCAGCTTGGAGCCGTCGATCTTCACCTTCTCGCTGCCGTACGCCTTCAGCGTGATCCGGCTCGAACTCGTCCCGCTGGTCGTGGACTTGAGGCTCGCGGTGGGGGTGTAGGTGCCGCCGCGCACCTGGATGGTCGTACCGGCGACGGCGCTCTTGACGGCCGACTCCAGTTCGGGGGTGGTGGAGACGGTGACCGTCGTCGAGGCGGCCTGGGCACCGCCTTCGGACAGGCCGAGGTACACACCGCCCGCCCCCGCGGCGACGGCCACTGCCGCGGCGATCGAGAGGGTGCGCGTCCTGCGGTGGCGTCCGGTGCTCTGACGCACTGGGGCGTTCCTTTCGTTTGCATTTGGCCGCCTCCGGGGCGCTACAGCCGGTGTCGAGAGCCCGACCGTGCTCAGCCCTTCGGGCCTCCGCGCGCTCGACCTCTCGACACCGGCGCGCCCCTTCGGCGCGGGGATGGAGCGAAACGGGCCGGAGGGGCCGCCCCGGCCCGTTTCTGAGATCCGGTCGTCGCAGTGGCCGGAAAGGTTGCCGGGCCGCGCGAAAAGGACCGAAACTTTCGGTCCCCTCCGGCCCCGGCAGCACCGATTGACGCACCGTCCTCAGCAGATGACACTCCGAAGGCACGTCACCCAACAAAAATCCCCACACTCACACAGGATGTGCCATGCGCCGCCCCACCGTCCGCACGTTCCTCCCGCTTCCCTTCCTCGCCCTCCTCTTCACCCTGTTGACCGCCCCGCCAGGCAGCACGCAATCAGGAGCACCACCTGTGAAGGACACCCAGTACGCCGGTTATCTCTTCGCCTACTTCACCGGCGAGGGCACCGCCGACGGTGAGCAGATCCGCTACGCCCTCAGCCGCGGCAACGACCCGCTGCACTGGCGGGAGCTGAACGCGGGCAAGCCGGTCCTGACCTCCACCATCGGTGAGAAGGGCCTGCGCGACCCGTTCGTGATCCGCTCCCCCGAGGGCGACAAGTTCTACATGATCGCAACCGACCTGCGCATGTACCGCAACTCCAGCGGCAGTTGGGACCACGTGCAGCGGCACGGCAGCAAGTCCGTCATGGTGTGGGAGTCCACCGACCTGGTGCACTGGACCGACCAGCGCCTGGTGAAGGTGTCCCCCGACAACGCGGGCAACACCTGGGCGCCGGAGGCCTACTGGGACGACACGCTCGGCGAGTACGTCGTCTTCTGGGCGTCGAAGCTGTACGCCGACGACGACCCGGACCACACCGGCTCGACGTACAACAAGATGCTGTACGCGACGACGAAGGACTTCCGCACCTTCAGCGAGCCGAAGGTCTGGAACGACCCCGGCTACTCGGTGATCGACTCGACGGTGGTCGAACACAAGGGGACGTACCACCGCTACACCAAGGACGAACGGGACCCGAGCTCGTCCAGCCCCTGCTCGAAGTTCATCACCGCGGAGAAGTCGACGACGCTCACCTCGACGACGTACGACTTCGTCGCCGACTGCATCGGCAACGGCTCGATGGACCGCGGTGAGGGGCCGACGGTCTTCAAGTCCAACACCGAGGACAAGTGGTACCTGTTCATCGACGAGTACGGCGGCCGCGGTTACCTCCCCTTCGAGACGACCGACCTCGACTCGGGGCAGTGGACGCCCTCGCAGAACTACCAACTGCCGGCAAGTCCCCGGCACGGCACGGTGATTCCGGTGACGCAGGCGGAGTACGACCGGCTGCTGGCTGCGTATCCCGCGAGCCCCGCCTCGGTCGTGGACGCGACGGTGAAGGACCAGAAGGGGTACGGGATCGTCACCGAGAGCGCCTCGAAGGTCGTGCTCCCGATGCAGCCGGACGCCGACCTCACCCGCCTCGCCCCGAAGCTCTGGGTCGCCGAGGGCGCCACGGTCAGCCCGCGCTCCGGCACTCGGCGCGACTTCCGCAAGCCGCAGACGTACACGGTGACGGCCGCGGACGGAACCAAGCGCACCTGGACGGTCGAGGCCGTGCGGACCCGCAGCCCGATCCTGCCCGGTCTGTACGCCGACCCCGACATCCGCTACATGGACGGCCGCTACTGGATCTACCCGACCACGGACGGCTTCCCGGGCTGGAGCGGTACGCAGTTCAAGGCGTTCTCGTCGAAGGACCTGGTCCACTGGAAGGACCACGGCGTGATCCTGGACCTGGGGCCCGACATCTCCTGGGCGGACAAGAACGCGTGGGCGCCGGCGATCGCCGAGAAGAACGGCAAGTACTACTTCTACTTCTGCGCCGAGCAGCAGATCGGCGTCGCGGTCGCCGACTCACCCGCCGGTCCCTTCAAGGACGCGCTCGGCAAGCCGCTGGTCGCCAAGGGCGGTTCCTGGAGCGGCCAGATGATCGACCCGGCCGTCTTCACGGACGACGACGGGACCTCGTATCTCTACTGGGGCAACGGCCGCGGATACGTGGTGCCGCTGAACGACGACATGGTGTCGTTCGACCCGGCCCAGGTGAAGGACATCACCCCGGCGAACTTCCGTGAGGGTGCCTTCGTGGTGAAGCGCCAGGGCACCTACTACTTCATGTGGTCCGAGGACGACACCCGCAGCGAGAACTACCACGTCGCCTACGCCACCGGCCCCACTCCGCTCGGCCCGTGGACCAAACGGGGCACCATCCTCCAGAAGCGCCCCGAGTACGGCATCCTCGGCACCGGCCACCACTCGGTGGTGAACGTCCCCGGCACCGACGACTGGTACATCGTCTACCACCGCTTCGCCCTCAACGGCCCCGGCAGGCCGGGCGGGGACGGCACCCACCGGGAGACCACCGTCGACCGCCTTCGGTTCGCGGCCGACGGGACGATCGAGCCGGTGGTGCCGACCCTGGGATCGATCAGGCCCGTGCGGGACTGACCGCCGGACCGGGTTGCTGCCGAGGGCCTGGTTCCAGGACGGCGTCGAGCCAGCGCAGGACCTCGTCCTGCATACGGTCGACGAAGACGTGACCGAGATCCGGCCAGGTCCTCAGCAGCAACGCCTCCTCGGCACGGCAGGAGCGCCAGACGGCCCGCAGCCTGTCGTACGCCTCGCGGACACCGGCGGCGGGAAACAGCGGATCCAGTGCGCCGTTGAAGAAGAGCATCGGCCTGGGGGCGGCGATGCTCGCCACGTCGGGGATGTCGAGGTGCCGGGCGAGCCCGGGGTGGAGCATGTAGTACGCCGACTGCCCGCGCAGCGTGTTGTTGCCGGGCACCATCATCTCCTTCAGGACGGTCATCCAGCCCACGCAGGCCGCGGCCGCGATGTCGTCCGTGAGCGCGGCGGTCTGCCAGGCCCGGTAGGCGCCCATGGAGAAGCCGAACGCCGCGACGCGGTGCGGGTCGACGCGGTCCAGGCCCGCCAGGAATCCGGCGGCGCGGACGTCCTCGCGGGCCATGAGCCCGGCGAGGGAGGAGCCGAGGTGGTAGAGGTTGGCGGCCAGCGCCTGCTGCTGGCCGTAGGAGAGGGGGCCTCGGTCGCCCCAGCCGAGGGCGTCCACGGCGAACACGACATAGCCGCGCCGGGCGAGTTCGTCGCCGATGAACCGCCCGCTGAAGTGCCGGTCGGCCCAGGCCTGCGCGGCGGCCTCCCGGGTGTCGTCGTACCAGGGCCGGACGAGTTTCTCCTTGCCGATGTCGAACCTGGCGCCGTGGTCGTGCAGAAGCAGCACGGCGGGGAAGGGGCCGGCGCCGTGCGGGGTGAGCAGGGCGCCGCGGACGCGCTCGTAGCCGGTGAGGGAGAGGGTCACCAGCTCCCTGGTGAAGCCGTCGCCCGGGGAGCGGGGGCCGAATGCGGGGGCGTACGGGATCGCGTCCTGGCGTCCCACGACGAGCAGTTCCTCGACCTTGACCCGGGCGGTACGTCGCCACGCCGGGAAGGAGCGGACCGGCGAGCTGCCCCAGGCGAGCGGGAAGTCCAGCTCCGCCTTCAGGGCGGGGTGGAAGTCCGGCAGCGGCCCGTCGACGGAGTCAGGTGCGCTCATACGGCCTCCAGTCACCGAGATACGCGCGCCGGGTGTGTCCGGCCGCCGTCTCCGGCGTCAGCTGCGGCCGGTTCTCCGGCACCGAGATCACCGCCCCCGGACCCGAGTTGGCGTACTCCGCGAAACGCATCGACTGCCACGGATAGGTCTCGCGCATGTTCGCGTAGGGCGCGACCGCGTCGATGCCGGTCCCGAGCCAGGTGTCCCGCACGGTGAGCATCGGGTGGGCGGTGGTGTCGGAGCTGGGCACCCAGGGACGGGCCAGCTTGTAGAAGGCGTCCGGGGCCTCGCTGCTGACCCGGCTGCGCGTCACGAGGTAGCCGCGCGGGTTGGCACCCGCCGTGGAGGGCGCGAAGACGAAGCCGTACGGGGCGCCGGTCAGGTCGGTGCGGTTCAGCGTGCGGAAGTGGCAGTGCTCGTACACCGCCGTCGCCCGGCCGAAGACGAAGTCGACATCGCCCTCCACATAGCAGTGGGCGTAGTACTGGCGGGCGAACAGGCCGAGGTCGAACGAGTCGGCGTACAGGGTGTCCTGGTGGCCGAGGAACCGGCAGTGGTGGAAGGCGGAACGGTCGCCCTGCACCTTGATGGCGACGGCCTGGGTGCCGGAGACACCGGGGTGGTCGGCGCGCAGCCAGTCGTTGGCGAAGGTGATCCAGCGGGCGGTGAAGCCGTCGGTGCGGATCAGGGTGGTGGCCGAGCCGCTGGTGCCGTAGGTGCCGGAACCGTCGGGCTTCGGGGTGCCGGCCGCGTTGTCGTACACGATCACCACGTCCCGCGGATCCTCGCTCGCACCGATCCAGGTCATCTCCGTGGCGGCCTCGGTGCGCTGCCCGGTGGCCGGGGCGACGACCCCGGCGCTCACCGTCTCACGGTAGACGCCGGGCGCGATGACCAGGGTGAATCCGGCGGTGGTGGCGGCGTCGACGGCGGCCTGGACGGTGGTGAAGTCGCCGTGTCCGTGCGGATCGACGTAGACCGTCTTCGGTGTCAGCCGCCGGGCCGGTGACCCGTAGCGGCCGAACGGGCGCCGCTGTTCATGGGCGTGCGCGGACAGCGGCGCCAGGCCGAGGGCGGCGCCGGCACCGGCGCTCGCCATGAGGAATCCCCTTCTGGACAAGGGGAGTCGGAGGTGGGACGAGGGCATGCGGGTGCTCCTTCGCGGTGCGGATCGGTCGGTGGGTGAGCGCCGGGGCGGACTGCGATCGGCGCAGCCCGCCCCGGCCCGTACTGGGCGGACGTCAGCGCAGCCGGCCGGCGCCGGCGCGGTCGCCGACGATCCTGGGGACCCACCGCACCGGGTCGACCTTGGTGCGCAGGGTGGGCGTCCAGCCCGCGCCCGACTGGAGGGTCTCGCCCGGGATCTCCGCGTTGTGCACGGCGATGAGGTCGGTCGGCTTCCCGTTGACGTGGTTGCCGGCGGCGGTGACGGGCGCCTCGTTCCACTTCTTCAGGATCTTCGCCGGACTGACCCCGTCCGGCAGGGTGAACGCGTTGTGCTCGGCGACGAGTTGGGACTCCTTGCCGATGCCGAAGCTGTAGGAGTAGCCGGGGCCGGCGACGAAGTGGTTGTTGTACGAGTCGACCTGTCCGAACCGGACGCGCGGCGCGCGCTCGACCAGGTTCGCGAACAGGTTGTGGTGGAAGGTGACCTTCAGATGCCCCCGGTCGCCGACGGCGGTCGACTCGCTGTCGCTGTTGCCGATCAGGATCGTCTTGTCGTGGTCGGCGAAGACGTTCCACGAGGCGGTGACGTAGTCGGCGCCCCGGACGATGTCCAGCTCGCCGTCGTGCTGCTGGTACAGCATGCCGAAGTAGGTCGGCGCGGCGCTGTCGGGGTGGTCGCCGTCCGTGAAGGTGTTGTGGTCCAGCCAGACGTGCGTGGAACCGTAGACGACCGCGCTGTCGTACTCGGAGTTCCAGTTCCCGGTCGACCCGTCCGTGGGGTCCCACTGCGGGAAGCAGTCGACGGGGCTCTCGAGGGTGAGGTTGCGGACGATGACGTTGTCGACGCCCCTGATCTGGAGGCTGGCGCCCTTGAAGCCGGCGTTGCGCCCAATGCCGATGATGGTGGTGTTGGCGGGGACGAAGGCCTTGATGGCCGCGTCCTGCCGGGCTGCGGAGGCGCGGCGCAGCCCCTCGGGACTGTCGGCGGGCTCGGCACTCAGGTCGGTGTCCAGCCCCCACTTCTCCGGCGCGTACTTCTCCAGATAGGCGTCGAAGTCGTACCCGGGCGCGGCGAGGGCGTCGCACCCCTCGGCGACCGCGTCGATGGTGCCCTTCACCTTGATGATCTTCGGCGCGTCACCGCCATCGGCGAGCGCCCGTCTGAACTCGGCCCAGCTGGTGACGGTGTACACCTGCTCGGCGTCGGCGGCGGCACCTCCCGTGGTGCCGGTGCCGTACGCACCCCAGCCGTCGTGGGCGCCGAGCACCTGACGGGCGGTGTCCCGGTGCCCGTCCGCCCCGGCGGAGGCGGTCCCCGCGACGGACAGCACCAGGGCGGTGCAGCCCACGAGCGAAGTAATGACAAGTCCATGACATCCATATCTACGCATGGTGCGGCTCTCCTCGCGTTATGCGCCCGCGGCGTCGGCCGCCTCGGGCCAGGTGATCCAGGAGGTGGGAATGTCGTCCTCCAGCCGGACGACGTCCCGCGGCGCGAGCACCCTCGTACGCAGCAGCTCCCGCGCCACCAGCCGGGCCACGGCGATCGCGCCCGGCGGATTGAAGTGCGTGTTGTCCTGCTCGGTCGCGGTCCAGTTGAAGTACGCCTTGGTCCCCTCGACCCCGAGCTCCTGCCACAACCCCAGTGACAACGCCTGAACGTCGAGCAACGCCACCCCCTCCTCCTCGGCGAGCGCACGCATCGCCGCCGGGTAGTCGCCATGGCTCGGCACCGCGTTGCCGCCCACATCGAACCTCCGACGCTCGACGGGAGTGACCAGCACCGGCCGCGCACCACACGCACGGGCACCGTCGACGTACAGCCGCAGGTAGTCCTGGTACGTGGTCCAGGGCTCGGTGTAACGCGCGGGGTCGGTGACCTTCTCGTCGTTGTGCGCGAACTGGATCAGCAGGAAGTCGCCGGGCCGAATGGCGGCGAGGATGACATCGAGCCGCCCTTCATCGACGAAGCTCTTCGAACTGCGCCCGTTCACCGCGTGGTTCGAAACGGCCCGGCCCTTGTGCAGAAAGAAGGGAAGAGCCATTCCCCACCCGCTCTCGGGCGCGGCGTCGGCGTATTTCTGGGCGGCGGTTGAGTCGCCGGCGATGTAGAGAGTTCGGGTGCGGCGGGGGCCGGTTGCGTGCGCGGGCCCGGCAGCGGCCACCGAGACCGGCACAGCGGCAAGGGCAGCGGCGGCAACCTGTCTACGCGTGAGTGACACGACAGTTCCTTTCAAGAAAGGGGGGCCTGACGCCCTTGAGGGGCGCGGGGAACTGCGCGACCAGCCGTGGACGGCCCGCAGCCTGCACACCACAGACCGCCCACGGCGAAACCCAGCACCAAGAACTAACCGTTCTGCTGCTTCCACTCGGCCTGAGCCTCATTCAGCTGATCGGCCAGCGTGTCCAAGAACTCCTTGGCACTCATGTCCCCCAGCAGCACCTTCTGGAAGTTCGGCTCGTTGTCCGCCTTGGAAATCGTGTTCCAGTCCGGCAGGTAGTACGGCAACTGCACGATGGTCGTGGACCCGTCACTCAGCGCCTCCGCAGCCAACTTCGTCGGCTCCGCCTCGGAGATCCACGCGTCCTTCGCCGCATCGGTGTGCGCCGGCACCTGCCCCGCAGACTCGTTGAACTTCGAGTTCGCCTCGGGCGAGGTCGCGAACTCGATGAACTTCCACGCGGCTTCCTTGTTCTTGGAGCTCTTGAACACCCCGAGCCCGTCCACCGGGTTGGACACCTGCACCCGCTTGCCGCCGGGCCCGATCGGCTGCGGAATGCCCCGGAACTTGTCCGTGCCGAACGCCTTCACATGGTCCTGGTACGAGCCCAGGTTGTGGTTCAGCATGCCGATGGTGCCGGAGTCCCACTGCGCGACCATCTTGGTGAAGTCGTTGTTGAGGTCGGCGGCGGGGGTGACCTTCTTGTACAGCGCCGCGTACTTCTCCAGCGCCGCCACGTTCTTCGCGTCGTTGACCGTGGTCTTCTCGCCGCTCGCGTCCCAGAAGGACGTGATCCCGGACTGCCCGTACATGGCGTCCAGCGCCTGGGCGATCGACCCCGCCCCGCCCCGGATGGTGTACCCGAACTCGTTCTTGCCCGCGTCGGTGAGCTCCTCGGCGGCCTTGTAGAAGGCGTCCCAGGTGGTGGGGTCCTCCAGTCCCGCCTTCTTGAACAGGTCGGTGCGGTAGTACAGGACACCGTTGTTCGCGGAGGTCGGGATCGAGTACAGCGTGTCGTCGCCACCGCCGGCCGCCTTCAGCGACTCGACCATGTCCTCGTTGAGCTTGCCGTTCAGCGACGACTTGGTGAGCCGCTCGTCCAGCGGCTCCAGCGCGCCCTGCGCGGCGAACCCGGCGAGCATGGCCGCGCCGACGCCGCCGACGTCCGGCAGGCCGCCGCCCTGGATGGCGGTGTCGACCTTGGACTGGTACTCGGTGGAGGCGATCCCGACGTACTCGACCTTGATGTCCGGGTTCGCCTTCTCGAAGTCGGCGATGATCTCCTTCCAGATATCGGTGCGGACACCGCCGTTGTTGTCCCAGAAGACGATCTTTCCCTTGCCGTCGCCCTCGCCGCCCTTGTCGCCGGCCGCACCGCTGCCGTCGTCGCCGCAGGCGGTGACGGTCAGCGCGAGCACGGCGCCCAGGGCGACGGCGGCCGGCATACGACGCCTGCCGGTGCTGCTTCTGCGATTGCTGATCTTCATTGGTCGGCTCTCTTCTTCTGGATCCAACTTCAGATGTGAAGGTGTGTGGGGGTCAGTGGTGACCGGCGGGGCCGTGCGGCCCGGTGCCGATCTGCTTCTGCGGTCCTGCGAAGCGCTTGACCAGCGCCGGGACGGCTGAGGCCGGGTCCAGCCGGTAGTCGTAGAAGGCACGCGGGTCGAAGGCCGCGCCCCACTCGTCGTGCCGCCCGGTCGTGCCCTTGAGGATCGACCCGCGCTGCACCAGCTCGGCCGTGCCGTCGGCCTGGTAGGGGTGCTGGACGTTCTCGTAGTAGGAGTTCTCGATGACCATCCGGGTCCGGCCGCGCGACCAGTTCCCGTACGTCCACACGGGGTCGCCCGGATCCGCCTGCGCGGTCAGGTGGTTGTTGTAGAGGTGCGCGTAGGCGGCGTTGTCGACGGAGGGGTTGCGCTGCTTGGTGTTGGCGAACAGGTTGTGGTCGATCGTGATCTGCGTCCTGACGTCGGTCGTCCAACCGAGCCCGAACGTCTTGTTGTTGTTCTCGAACCGGTTGTAGGAGACGGTCACGTACTCGCTGTTCTTGCGGACGTCGAGCTGCCCGTCGCAGATGTTCGAGAAGCGGTTGTGGTCGACCCACACATGGTGGACGGTGTCCATCTGGATGCCGTCGAAGTCGGTGTCCTTGCAGTCCCAGTTGCCCTCGATCGCCGAGTCGCGGATCGTCAGGTTGCGGATGATCACGTTGTGGGTGCCGGGGCTGAGATGGAACTCGCCCTGCACCAGCTCACCGCTCGTCCCGACGCCGACGATCGTCTTGTCCGAGGCGACCTCGATGCTCGCGCCGAACGGCTGCGCGGTGATCGTGCCCTGGACGCGGATGACGTACGGCTCGGGCGCCGCCGCGTACCGCGCCAGCGAGGCCTGGTCGGTGACGGTGACGACCCTGCCGCCCGCACCGCCGGTCGTGCCGCCGGCCAGGGAGGCAAAGCCGTGGGGGCGGTCGGTGAAGCGGTCGGCCGTGACCGGAGCGGTCGGGGCGGCGTCCGCCTCGACCGCGCCCAGTCCCAGCGCGGCGACCAGACCCATGACGGCGGCCAGGGCTCTGCCGGCTCCTGGCAAGCGCTTGCTCCGGAAGTGCGTCATTGCGGCTCCCCACAGGCGTGCGGTGACTTCACATGGCGGTGATGCGGAAGTGCGTGAACATGCCCGCGCCGGCATGCCCCGGCCCGTCCTCGGGCGCGAGGGCGAACAGGCCGAGCAGGGCGCCGACCCACCGCCAGGGGGTGGCGGCGAAGACCTGCCCGGAGGGACGCGGGCCGTCGCCGACGTCGTGGAAGAAACGGCAGCGCGCCCCGGATCCGATCTCGATCCGCAGCAGCGCCCGCCCCTCGGGTGCCGGCCGCGGATGATCGGCGTCCCGCTCCTGCTCGGCCACCCCCTCGGCGAACCGGTGCACGAGCTGGACGGTCCCGTCGGCCGCCCGCTGCAACCCGATCCAGCTGAACGCGTCCCCGAGCACCGCGAGCCCGGCCCGTGCCCCCGGCTCCTCGCTGTCGAGCCGCAGTTCCACCTCGACGACGGCCGGCCTTCCGGGCAGCCGCTGGGTGAGGATGCTCGGCAGTCTGCGCAGGTCGTGCGCGTCGGCCGAGCGGACACAGGTCAGCCGTAGCCCGTCGCCGGAGTGCTGGGTGGCCCAGCCGTCCTGGGGGTTGGCCGCCCACTGCCACTGGCGGCCGTACCGCCCGCCGGGGAAGTCGTCGTCGGTGGCGGGCGCGGCCGGCGGCTGCGGTGGCAGATCGGGCCGTTCGTGTACGGCGACGGGGGCGCCGTCGGCCCCGAGCACCGGCCAGCCGTCGGCCCCCCAGCGCATCGGCTGGAGGTGCACCACCCGGCCGTAGGCGCCGCGCTGCTGGAAGTGCACGAACCAGTCCTCGCCGGACGGGGTGCGCACCCAGCCGCCCTGGTGCGGTCCGTTGACGTCGGTGTCCTTCTGCTCGAGGACGACCTTCTCCTCGTACGGCCCGAAGAACCCGCGTGAGCGGAAGGCGCCCTGCCAGCCGGTCTCCACTCCCCCGGCGGGCGCCAGGATCCAGAACCAGCCGTCGTGCCGGTAGAGCTTGGGCCCTTCGAGGGTGAACCAGCCGGGGATGCGGTCGCCGTCGACGATCACCTTGCCCTCGTCGAGGAGGGAGGTCGCGTCGGGGTGCATACGGTGGCCGGTGAGACGGTTCTTGATCCCGGAGCGGGACCTGGCCCAGGCGTGCACGAGGTAGGCCTCGCCCGTTTCGTCGTCCCACAGGGGGCAGGGGTCGATCAGGCCCTTGCCCGCCTTCAGGAGGTGCGGGCGGGTCCAGGGGCCGCGTATCTCCGGGGCGTTGATCTGGTAGATGCCCTGGTCGGGGTCGCCCCAGAAGATCCAGAAGCGGTCGTCGTGATGGCGCAGGGACGGTGCCCAGACGCCGCAGTCGTGCCGGGGCGTGGCGAACGCGTCCGCCGGTTCCAGGCGGTCCAGGGCGTGTCCGACCAGCGTCCAGTTGACCAGGTCGCGGGAGTGCAGCAGGGGAAGGCCGGGGACGCGGCCGAAGCTGGAGGCGGTGAGGTAGAAGTCGTCGCCGACGCGGATGACGTCCGGGTCGGACCAGTCGGCGTCGAGGATCGGGTTGCGGTAGGTGAGGTCGGTCTGCTGTGCGGTCACTGGGTCACCGCCTTCCGGGTCAGGGCCGCGGCCTCGTCCCGGCCGAGCCGGCCGTCGGCGACGACGGTGACGATCCGGCGGACGACGGTGTCGCCGGGCGGGATCGGCAGCCGCTCGTCGTGGGCGAGCGAGGAGCCGACGCCGGGGTATTCGGCGGTGCGGACGAACCAGGGGTCCCGGCGGGTGGCCTCGGTGGCGCCGGCGAAGACCAGCGTCCAGCTTCCCCCACTCTCGGCTCCGCTCGAGCGGGGGGACCCCCATCCCGCGAGGGCCAGCCAGTCGGCGCGGGTGCCGTGCACCTGCTCCTCGCCCTCGCTGCCCGGAGTGAAGACGTCCGGCACCGATGCCTCCTTGCGGGCGCGCCAGAAGAAGCCGCCGTAGGCCGCTCCGGGGCGCCCGTTGGTGGCGGGACTGCCGATCGACAGCGGGCCGGAGGTGATGTTGGTGAGGGCGAAGGTGAAGTCCAACGCCCAGGCGGTATCGGTGAGTTCGGTAGCGGCGACCGTACGGCGCTCGCGCAGCACCTCGGCTCCCGCGGCCACCCAGCGCAGTTCCTCGACGAATCCGTCGGGATCGCGGAGCTGGAAGGCGACGTGCCGCTGGGCGCCGTGGTTGTCGAACTCGGTCGGGCCCCGGTCGCGGACATAGGTGCGCCCGCCCCAGAAGTTGTGCCCCTCGACGTCGGGAACGGCGACACCGACGCCGAGGTGGTGCAGGTGGTCGGCGGGGCTCAGCTCGGTGACCGTCGTGCCGGCCAGGGTGGTGACGGGGTGCAGGTACGGGCGCGGGGAGAGCCGGTCCGGGAGTTCGGGCCGGGTGACGTACCGGCCGACCGGGCGGCCCGCGACGCGCAGGACCGGGGAGTCGTGGGTCGTCATCGGGTGCTCACCTCCTTGTGGTCGTTCCGCAGCGCGTTCCCGGGCGCCCAGGGAGCGCCCAGCTCCGAGTAGAGGGCCAGGGTGTCGGCGGCGGCCGCGACGAGTCCGTCGACGCCGGGCACCACCCGTCGGTGCTCGCCGGGGAGGAGATGCCAGGCGGAGTCGGGCAGCGGGGCCGGGTCCGGGGCCTGCCGGATCGCCTCCACGACCCGCATGAAGGCGCCCGTCGTGTCCGGCGGGACCAGCAGGTCGGCGCCGGTGGTGAGGTGCTCGACCAGGTTCTCCAGGAGGTCGGTGCGGCCGTGATCGAACTCCTCGGGGCCGTGGTCCGCCCGCTGGAGCAGGACGCGGTCCTGCTTGTACCAGAAGGTGATCCGGCCCTGGCTGCCGTGCACCAGCACGTACGGCTCGTCGGGCCGCTCGGCGCACAGGGTGGCGGCAACGGTGACCGGGCGGCCCTCGGTGGTGGTGACGCGGACGCAGGAGGTGTCGTCGGCCTCGATGGCGTTGGCCCGCCACAGCTCGGTCTCGATGGCGGTGACGTCCTCGGCGCGGGTGGCGCCGCTGAGGGCGAGCGCGGTGGCCACGGCGTGCGCGAGCGGGTTGGTGAGCGCCCCGTCGATCACGTCGACGCCGTTCATCCTGCGCCGGCCCGCCCACGGCGCCCGCCGGTAGTACGCCTCGTCGCGCCCCCAGGCGCCGGCCCCGCCGACCCCGGCCACCTCGCCGATCGCACCGTCGGCGATCAGCTCCCGGATCGCGGGCACGGCGTGCGAACCCAGCGACTGGAAGCCGATCTGACAGGCGACGCCCGCCTCGGCGATCCCGTCGGCCATCCGGCGGAACTCGGCGTACGACGGCGCCGGCGGTTTCTCCAGCAGGAGGTGGACGCCGCTGCGCGCGGCCGTCAGCGCAAGGTCGGTGTGCGTGGGGATCGGCGTGCAGATGACGGCGACGCGGGCGCCGGTGGAGTCGAGCAGCGCGTCGAAGTCGGCGGACTGCGCCGGGAGTTCACCGCCGAACTCCTCCTCGGTGAGGGGGGTCAGCTCACAGATGCCCGCCAGGCGGACGAGACCCCGGTCCTGGAGCCGGCGGATGTTCTGCACGTGCCAGCGGCCGTGCCCTCGGGCGCCCGCGAGTACCACGGGCAGTGGTGTGGTCATGGGATCCTCCGCGCGCCCGCTCATCACCCCTTCACCGCCCCCGCGCTGAACCCGGTGATCAGCCACTTCTGGATGAAGGCGAACACGAGCACCACCGGGACGGCGGCGATGATGCCGCCCGCCGCGAGGGCGCCCAGGTCGACGCTGTCCGCGCTCATCAGGGTGTTCAGGCCGACCGGGATGGTCTGCTTCTGCTGGTTGTTGAGGAACATCAGGGCGAACAGGAAGTGGTTCCAGGAGTGCACGAAGGCGAAGGAACCGACCGCGATCAGCCCGGGGCGCAGCAGCGGCAGGACGACGACCCGGAAGGCGGTCATGCGGTTGCAGCCGTCGACCCAGGCCGCCTCCTCCAGGGAGTACGGCACGTTCTTGATGAAGTTGCTGATGAGGATCATCGACAACGGCAGCTGGAAGACCGTCTCGGCGAGGATGACGCTGCCGAGCGAGTTGATCATCTGCAGTTCGGCGAAGATCTCGAACAGCGGGACCAGCAGCAGCGCGCCCGGCACGAACTGGGAGCAGAGCAGGGCGAGCATGAAGGCCCGCTTGATGCGGAAGTCGAACCGGGCGAGCGCATAGCCGCCGGCCAGGGCGACGACGGTCGTCAGGAAGAGGGTGGCGAGACCGACGAGCACGCTGTTCTGGAAGTAGGTGCCGAAGCTTCGCTCCGTCCAGACCTTCTCGAAGTGGTCGAAGGTCATCGGCCAGGGGACCAGGGAGGTGGAGCCGGCCGGGCGCAGGGCGAAGAGCAGGATCCAGTAGAAGGGGATGAGGGTGAAGAGCAGGTAGATCGACAGCGGCAGGTAGATCTGCCAGCGCGGGGCCTCGTCCCAGGCGCGGCGCTTCTTCGCCGGACGCTGCGGCTCGCGCACCGTGCGCCGGGGCGCGGGCGCGACCATGGTGGCCTCCTTGGTGGTGCTCACTTGTCCTCACCTCCGAACTTGCTCAGCCGCAGATAGACGATCGAGCAGAAGAGCAGGATCACGAACGCGACCGTGGTCAGGGCCGACGCGTAGCCGAAGTTGTGGGCGTCGACGCTGGTGTTGGCGATGTACAGCGGGAGTGTCGTGGTCTCGCCGGCCGGTCCGCCGCCGGTGAGGGTGTACAGCAGGTCGACGTTGTTGAACTCCCACACCGCACGCAGCAGCGTCGACAGGACGATGGCGTCCTTCAGGTGCGGCAGGGTGATGTGCCAGAACTGCTTGAGCCGGCTCGCCCCGTCGACCTCGGCGGCCTCGTACAGGTCCTTCGAGACGGACTGGAGGTCGGCGAGGATGAGGATCGCGAAGAACGGCACGCCGCGCCACAGGTCGGCGACGATCGCCGCCGGGAACACGGTGGAGGTGTCCGACAGCCAGCTGGTGCCGTACGAGCCGATGCCCATGTCGGCGAGGTAACGGGTGATGCCGGTCTGGGAGTTGTAGAGCAGCACCCAGATCGCGGAGGTCAGCACGCCGGAGACGGCCCACGGGGAGAAGACCATCGCCCGGCCGAGGGCCCGGCCCACGAACGTCTGGTTGACGATGAGGGCCAGCGCCAGACCGAACAGCAGCTGGAGTCCGACCTCCACGACGACCCACTTGGCGCTGAAGATCAGCGTGTCCCAGAAGAGCGGGTCCTCGGTGAAGGCGTGGACGAAGTTGTCGAAGCCCGCGAAACCGTTCCGCCATGGCTTGGTGGGGTTGTAGTCCTGCAGGCTGTAGTAGAAGACGCTGAGCACCGGGTAGGCGATGAAGCCCAGCATCAGCAGGGCCGCCGGGGCGATCAGCAGGTACGGCAGCCTGCGTGGCGTGGCGGAGGCACGGCGCCGCCTCGGTGGCGCGGGCGGTTTCGCCACGGCTGCGGCTTGGGCCATGACTGTTCTCCGTTCTCGTACGTCGCGCGGGAAGCGCTTTCTCGAAGTGCAGGGTGATGCGAGGTCGTGCTGCTGCGGGTCAGCCGGCGTACGGGTCCTGCACCTTTCCCGGCCGCGCCAGGAACTCGAAGTCGCAGCCGGTGTTCGCCTGGGTGATCTGTTCGTTGTAGAGGGCGCCGTAGCCCCGCTCGTAGCGCACGGGCGGCGGCGTCCATTCCGCCCTCCGACGCTCCAACTCCTCGTCGTCCACGTTGAGTCGGAGTGTCCGCTCCTCGACGTCGAGGGTGATGCTGTCCCCGGTCCGGACGAGCGCCAGCGGTCCGCCGATGTACGACTCGGGCGCCACGTGCAGCACACACGCGCCGTAGCTCGTGCCGCTCATCCGGGCGTCGGAGATCCGCACCATGTCCCGTACGCCCTGCTTCAGCAGGTGGTCGGGGAGCGGCAGCATGCCGTACTCGGGCATGCCCGGGCCGCCCTTGGGTCCGGCGTTACACAGCACCAGCACGCTGTCGGCGGTGATGTTCAGCGACGGGTCGTTGATGGTGCGCTGCATCGTCCGGTAGTCGTCGAAGACGACCGCGGGGCCGGTGTGCTTGAGCAGGTGCGGCTCGGCGGCGATGTGCTTGATGACGGCGCCGTCCGGGCAGAGGTTGCCGCGCAGGACGGCGACCCCGCCCTCGCTCGCGACCGGGTTGTCGCGGGGCCGGATGACGTCGTCGTTGTGCACCTGCGCGCCGGCGATCTGCTCGCGCAGGGTGTCGTACGACACCGTCGGCCGGTCCAGGTGGAGCAGGTCCGGGATCCGGGACAGGAACCCGGGCAGGCCGCCGGCGAAGTGGAAGTCCTCCATGAGGTACGTCCGTCCGCCCGGCCGTACGTTGGCCAGCACCGGGACGGTGCGGGCGATCCGGTCGAAGTCGTCCAGCGTGAGCCGGACCCCGGCCCGGCCGGCCATGGCGATGAGGTGGATGACGGCGTTGGTGGAGCCGCCGAGGCCGAGGACGGTCGTCACCGCGTCCTCGAAGGCCTCCCGGGTGAGGATCTCGCTCAGCTTCCGGTCGCGGTGGACCAGTTCGACGGCGACCAGGCCGGCCTTGGCGGCCATCCGGTCGTGCCCGGAGTCGACGGCCGGGATGCTGGACGCGCCCGGCACGGTCACGCCGAGCGCCTCGGCGGCGGCGGTCAGGGTGGACGCCGTACCCATCGTCATGCAGTGACCGGGCGAGCGTGCCAGGCCGCTTTCCAGTTCCTGCATCTCGCAGTCGCCGATGAGGCCGGCGCGCTTGTCGTCCCAGTACTTCCACATGTCGGTGCCGGAGCCGAGAACCTCGTTGCGCCAGTGGCCCGGCAGCATGGGCCCGGCGGGCACGAAGACGGCCGGCAGGTCGGCACTGGCCGCCCCCATGAGGAGGGCGGGCGTCGACTTGTCGCAACCGCCCATCAGCACGGCCCCGTCGACGGGGTACGACCGCAGCAGCTCCTCGGTCTCCATCGCGAGCAGGTTGCGGTAGAGCATCGGGGTCGGCTTCTGGAAGGTCTCGCTGAGCGTGGAGACCGGGAACTCCAGCGGGAAGCCGCCCGCCTGCCACACGCCCCGCTTCACTGCCTGGGCGCGGTCGCGCAGATGGACGTGGCAGGGGTTGATGTCGGACCAGGTGTTGAGGATCGCGATGACGGGCTTGCCCAGGTGTTCCTCGGGCAGGTAGCCGAGCTGGCGGGTGCGGGCCCGGTGACTGAAGGAGCGCAGTCCGTCGGTCCCGTACCACTGATGACTTCTGAGCTCCTCGGGGCGCTTCCGGTCGGTCATATGGACCATCCGGCGGCGATGGCGGCGACCTCGGCGCGCTCGCTCTCGGGCAGCGGTCTGCTGGGCGGGCGGACCTCGCGGCGGCACAGCCCGAGCGAGGCGAGGGCCTCCTTGACGACCGTGACGTTGTTGGCGGAGCCGTTGGCGGCGCGCAGCTCCTCGAAGCGGCGAATCTGCTCCCAGACCTTCATGGCGGCGGGGTAGTCGCCGGATCGAAGCGCTTCGATCATGTTCAGCGAAACGGACGGGGCGACGTTCACGAGTCCCGAGGTGAAGCCGGTGGCGCCCGCGGAGAAGTACGAGGGGGCGTACGGCTCGGCGAGGCCGGCCACCCACACGAACCGCTCCAGGCCGGCGTCGCGGGCGAAGGCGGCGAACCGGGCGGCGTCCGGGACGGCGTACTTGACGCCGATCACGTTCGGGCAGGCGTCGGCCAGCTCGGCGAGGCGGGCGCCGGTGAGCTGGCCGTTGCGGAGGTACGGGACGACGCCCAGCTCGGGCACGGCCTCGGCGATGGCCCGGTGGTAGTCGACCCAGCCGCTCTGCGAGACGTACGGATGGACGGGCTGATGGACCATCACCATCTGGGCGCCGAGTTCACGGGCGTGCCGGGCGGAGGCGACGGCGGTCGGTACGTCGTGGCCGACGCCGACCAGGATCACGGCGCGGTCGCCGGCCTCGTCGATGGTCAGCTCGGTGACCAGCTGCCGTTCCTGCGGGGTGAGGGCGTAGAACTCGCCGGTGTTCCCGTTGGGGGTGAGGGTCCTGATCCCACCGTCGAGCAGACGACGCAGCAGGGCCCGGTGGGCGCCGGCGTCGACGGAGCCGTCCTCGGCGAACGGTGTCACCGGGATCGCCACCACGTCGGCCAGGGCCGCCCGCTGGGTCTCGAACGTCGTTGTCATTCCTGACCGTCCTCTCCCTGGGCCTCGGTCCCCGCGTCCGGGAAGGCCCGCTCGACGAACGACGCGATGTGCGCGTGGAGGGCGCGCGCGGCGCCGTCGGCGTCGCCGTCCAGCGCGAGCCGCAGGATCTCGCGGTGCTCCTGGGCCTCCCGGTCCCAGGAGGGGTCGGCGGCCCAGGCCACGGCGGAGACGAGGGCCGCCTGGTCGCGGACCTCGTCCAGCATCCGGCCGAGCAGCGGGTTGCCGCACGGCACGTACAGGGCGCGGTGGAACTCCCGGTTGGCCAGCGAGCGTTCGGCGGTGTCCGTGGCGTCGTCGGCCCTGGTCAGCGCCGACCGTGCGGCGTCCAGGGAGGCCCCGCGCCGTACGGAGCGCCGCAGCGCCTCCGGCTCGAGCAGCAGCCGCACGTCGTAGACCTCGCGCGCCATGTCCGCATCCACCATGCGCACGGTGACGCCCTTGTACTGGCTCATCACCACCAGTCCGGTCCCGGCCAGGGTCTTGAGCGCCTCACGCACCGGGGTCTTCGAAACCCCGAACTGTGCGGCGAGTTCGGTCTCCACCAAGGCCTGACCGGGCGTCAACTGCCCGGTGAGGATGCGGCGTTTGATCTCCTCCAGCACGTACTGCGTGCGGGAGGGGATCGGCGTGGGCACAGAGGTCATGCGCGCCTCTCGGATCTCGCGTATGGGATCTCGCGTATCGCGTCTCATATATGACGTACGAAGTACGACGCGTTGAAGGTAGGAGCGGCCCTGTGTTTCGTCAATGCTTCTGACAAAGGAAGTCGAGGTTGCCGTCAGGCGCGCCGGAGGTCGCCCTCGCGTGCGGTGGCGGTGGGCCCGCCGAAGGCCGCCGCGGCACGGGCGGTCGCCGATTCGGGGGTGAGGGTGGGTCTGACGTGCGTGACGAGCAGCTCCCGTGCGCCTGCCGTGCGGGCGGTCGCGCCGGCGTCCTCGGGCGTCAGATGGACCTGTTCGCCTTCGCGATGCGCGTCGATGTCGGCCTCGCACAGGAACAGGTCGGCGTCCCGGGCCAGTTCGGTGAGGGCGGTGCAGGGTCCACTGTCGCCGGAGTACGCCAGCACGCTCCCCGCGCACTCGGCGCGCAGCCCGTACGCCTCGGTGTCATGGACGACGGCCCGGGCGGTCAGAAGCAGCTCGCCGTGCCGGGCCGTATGGCCGTCGTACAGCGGCCGGAAGTCGAGAATGCCGCGCAGGAAGGCCACGTCCGGCCGGCCGAGGAACCCCGCCAGGCGCCCGGGGCAGTCCGCCGGGGCGTACACCGGGATGGGCGTCGGCGGGGTGAGACCGCCGAAGGCGAACGCGTAGACCGCGGACAGCAGGTCGGCGCTGTGGTCGGCGTGCAGATGGGAGATCCAGATCGCCGTCAGCCGTGCGGGATCGGTGTGCCGCTGCAATTCCGCGAAGGTTCCGGGCCCGGCGTCCACCCACACCTCGGCGCCTGAGCCGCGCAGCAGATACCCGGAACACGGACGATCCGGCTGCGGGTGCGGGGAGGCGGTGCCGAGGACGGTGAGGGTGAGGGGCATGCGGGGAGCGTACGTTCAGTCTCCCGCGCCCCGCCCGCGCGTCACGGCTTCCAGTCCGGCTCCCTCCCGCTCAGCCCCACCGCGCGGTCCAGCAGCGGTGCGTCGGCCGGGACGGAAACGACGGGGCCGAAGATGCCGCCGCCGCGGTCGTCCTCGTCGGCCGCCGCGCGCAGGAAGTCGTACGACACCTGCAGGGCGGCCGGGTCGGGGGCGTACTCCTGGCCGGTGGCCCGCGCGAGGTCCCAGCCGTGGATCACCAGCTCGTCGACGGCGACGGCGCCCGCGACGGCGCCGGGCAGGTCCACGCCGCCCGCGCGGGTCATGCCGGTCCAGGCGGCCGGGTCGCGCCATGCGTCGGCGAGCTCGTCCAGGACCTTGGGCAGCTCCTGGCGCCAGCCGGGCCCGATGTCCGGGACGACCGCCTCCGGGCTGGTGTCGGTGGTGACGCCGAGGTGCTTTCGGCCGGCGTCACGGAAGGCCACGGAGAGCCCCGTCAGGTGCCCCAGCAGGTTGCGCACCGCCAGCTCCGGGCACGGTGTCCTGTCGGACAACTGCTCGTCACGCACGCCGCCCGCGAGGCGGGCGATGATCCGGGTCTGCGGTCCGAGGTCGAGGGTGGTCAGGTCGGTCATCAGCTGTCTCCTCAGTGGTGCGTCCAAGGAGGTAGACCGAGGCCCGCCCCGAAACTCATCGCCTGCGCGCACGCCCTTCCGCGGCACCTCCCCGATCCCCTCCCCCGCTCCTCAGGCCGACGAGAGCGCCGCCCGCACGGACCTCAGGTCGCCGTCCGACGCCAGCCCGGCGTGATAGAGCCGCAGTTCCGTGGCACCGAGGTCCCGCGCGCGTGCGGCGTCCGCGGCCAGGGTGCCGGGGCGGCCGCCCATCCCGGAGACCACGGTGAAGTTGGCGGCGAGCACGGCACCCTCGCGCCGCTGCTCGGCGAACGGCGTCAGCAGACCCGCGCCGCCCGTGCAGGGCACGACCACACCGTCGGCCACGGACAGAATGTGCGCGGGGTCCACACCCGCGTTGGCGCCGCAGTGGTACGACACCGGGTCGGCGTGCAGGAGGACCTGGAAGCCGTCGGGCGCCGCGGCGCGGACCGCGGTGACGGCCGCCTCCTGGAGCGTGCGGGCGGTTTCGTCCCGCCACGCGCGCGTGCCGGCCGCTTTTGTCTCCCCGAGGAGTTTCCCGACCCCCGGCCAGCCCCCGTCGGAGGGCGCCCCCTGCCACACCGGTTCGAGCGCGGTGCGTACGGCGTCCGCCAGCTCGTCGGGGTCCAGGCCCTGTGCGCCGTAGCCGGCCCGGCAGGCGGGGCAGAAGCACAGCGACATCAGGTACTGACCGGCGTCCCCGAGGCCGACCCCGGCGGTCTTGTCATGGGCGTGCAGATGCGCCAGCCCGTACCAGCCGAGGGACTCCAGCTCCGTGCCGCGCGCGCCGGGGCGTACGGCGGCCTCCGCGGCCAGATCCACGAGGTACGCGCGCGTGGCGGGCTGGGCGATGCACGGCGCCCAGGGGTAGCGGTCGCCGTAGGCGTTGACGACCGAGGTGTCCGGATGCTCGGCGCCCAGGCGGGAGTTGTGCGCGAGCACCACCCAGGTGTGCACCTGAAGTCCTGCGCCGGCGAGCTGCTCCGCCGCTTCCCCGTAGGCGTCGCCGGGCGCCCAGTCACCGGCCGGGTACGGGCGCAGGGTCCGGCCCTCCCAGCGGGCGTCCGTGGGGTAGAGCACGGCGGCATGCTCGGCCGTGACGATGCGGTGGCGCGGGTGGCGGGGCGTGACGGCGCGGGTGGAGTGATAGGCCGCGGCGAGCGTCACCTGTGCCACGCCGAGCGCGGCGATCCGCGCCGGTGCCTCTGGGTCCCCGTTGACGTCCCAGGGGTAGACGAACGCCGACGTCTTCACATGTCCTCCTCGAGCAGCGCGTACCCGCGCTCGATCACCTGAGCGAGCTGCTTGACATGATCCTCGCTCGGCTCGTGCAGCGGCGGCCGTACCTCCCCCACGTCGAGCCCGCGCAGCCGTACGCCCGCCTTGACAAGGGAGACGGCGTAGCCGCGGCCCCGGGCGCGCAGTTCGACGAACGGCCGGTAGAAGCCGTCGAGCAGGCGGCGCACGGTGGCGTCGTCGCCGGTCTCGAGCGCCCGGTGGAAGGCGAGGGCGATCTCCGGGGCGAAGCAGAACGCGGCCGAGGAGTAGAGGGTGATGCCGATGCCGCGGTAGGCGAGCTGGGTCTGCTCGGCGGTCGGCAGTCCGTTGAAGTAGAGGAAGTCGCCGGGGGCCTCGGTGCGCACGGCGCTGACGATGCGCTGCATCAGGTCCAGGTCGCCGAGGCCGTCCTTGAGTCCGATGATCCCGTCCGTGCGGGCCAGTCCGACGACGGTCTCGGGTGTGAACACGGCGTTGTCGCGCTGGTAGACGACGACCGGCAGTGGGGTCGCCGCCGCGATCTCCCGGTAGTGCCGCAGCAGCCCCTCCTGCCCGGGGACGACGAGGTACGGCGGCATGGCGAGCAGCCCGTCCGCTCCCGCCCGGGCCGCGAGCCCCGCATACCGTACGGCGAGCGCGGTCCCGTACCCGGCGCCGGCCACGACCGGTACGCGTCCGGCGGACTCCGCCACGGCCGCTCGCAGGCACGCCTCGTACTCCTCCGGCGTGAGCGCATGGAACTCTCCGGTGCCGCAGCACGCGAAGACGGCGGCGGCTCCGGCCTCGATGCCGCGGCGGATGTGGGCACGGTAGGCGTCAAGGTTGACGCAGCCGTCGGGGCCGTAGGCGGTGACCGGGAAGAACAGCGGCCCGCTGGGGACGCTGAGGCGGGCGGCGAGCGGGGCTGACGTCACGGGCACTCCAAGGTCCACTGTCCAAGGCCCACATTCGTGTTCTGCGTCCACATTCCTGAACTCGCTCACGCTATGGCGGGCCCCCAGGAGGGGTCAAGCGTGCCAACCCCAACACACCAGCGGATTCCTCTCCTCCGCGGCACACTTGACGCACAACGGCCCGCTCCTTAGCGTGTCCACGCATGTGAATGCGGTATATGAATGCGGCCGTTCGATTCAAGGAGACCCGAGGATGCCCGCTCCCCGCACCGTTCTGCTCACCGGCGCCGCCGGCGGCCTCGGCACCCTGATGCGGGACCTGCTCCCCGGCCACGGCTACGCACTGCGCCTGCTCGACCTGCGCCCCGTCGAGGGCGCACCGGACGCCATCACCGCCGACCTCGCCGACAGGTCGGCCCTGCGCGAGGCCGTACGAGGCGTCGACGCGATCATCCACCTCGCGGGCATCTCCCTGGAAGCCCCCTTCGAGAAGATCCTCAAGGCGAACATCGAGGGCACCTACAACCTGTACGAGGCCGCCCGCGAGGAGGGCATCCGGCGCATCGTCTTCGCCTCCTCCAACCACGCGGTGGGCTACACCCCGCGCCCGCAGGGCGACACACCTCTTGATTCGAGCGCGCTCATCCCGGTCGACACCCCGCGCCGCCCGGACACCTTCTACGGCCTGTCCAAGTCCTTCGGTGAGGATCTTGCGCAGTTCTACTGGGACAAGCACGGCATGGAGACCGTCTCCGTGCGCATCGGCTCCTGCTTCCCGGAGCCGACCAGCGTGCGCATGCTGTCGGTCTGGATGAGCCCCGCCGACGGCGCCCGTCTCTTCCACGCGGCCCTGACCGCCGAGAACGTCGGCCACACCGTCGTCTACGGCTCCTCCGCCAACACCCGCCTGTGGTGGGACCTGTCCACCGCGCGGGCGCTCGGCTACGCACCGCAGGACGACTCCGAGCCGTACGCCGAGAAGCTAATCGCCGAACAGGGTGAGCTCGACCCGGACAACCCGGCCCACGCCTGCCTGGGCGGCCACTTCGTGAACGACCCACCGATCTGGCCGTACTGATCTCCCCGTACTGATCTCCTACTGACCGAAAGCCGACGACGGGCGGGCACCGAACGGGCCCGCCCGCCGTCGTGTTCGGGCGCGCGCCCCGCCCGATCTCACACCCCGTCCCGCAACGCCGCAGGTCCGAGGCGGGCACACACCGCGTCGAACGGGCACACACGGGCAGCATCGGGCCCGCATCAGACCTGGTCAGTGCCGCACACCCGCTGTAGAACTTCACCCAAGGGCCGCACCGGGCCCGAACGGGCAGCACAGCACCACTGAAGGCAGGTGTCGGCCATGAGCACGAGTTCGGCGGAGGAACGCCAGCGGGAGATCGTGCGGGTCGCGCGCGCCGCAGGGTCGGTCGACGTCACCGCGCTCGCCGGCCTCCTGGGCGTGGCCAAGGAGACCGTACGGCGGGATCTGCGCGCCCTGGAGGACCACGGTCTGGTCCGCCGTACGCACGGCGGCGCCTACCCCGTGGAGAGCGCCGGCTTCGAGACGACCCTCGCCTTCCGCGCCACCAGTCACGTCCCCGAGAAGCGCCGGATCGCGGCCGCCGCGGCCGAGCTGCTCGGGGACGCCGAGACGGTCTTCGTCGACGAGGGCTTCACCCCGCAGCTCATCGCCGAGGCACTCCCCAGGGACCGGCCGCTGACCGTGGTCACCGCGTCCCTGCCGGTCGCGGGCGCGCTCGCCGAGGACGAGGGCTTCTCGGTACTGCTGCTCGGCGGCCGGGTCCGCTCCGGCACGCTGGCCACCGTCGACCACTGGACGACGAAGATGCTCGCCGGCTTCGTCGTCGACCTCGCCTACATCGGCGCCAACGGCATCTCCCGGGAGCACGGCCTGACCACCCCCGACCCCGCCGTCAGCGAGGTCAAGGCGCAGGCGGTGCGGGCCGCGCGGCGCACGGTCTTCGCGGGCGTGCACACCAAGTTCGGGGCGGTCAGCTTCTGCCGGTTCGCGGAGGTCGGCGCCCTGGAGGCGATCGTCACGAGCACGCTGCTGCCGACGGCCGAAGCGCACCGCTACTCACTGCTCGGACCCCAGGTCATCCGCGTCTGAAAACCCAACTCATCCCCCTGTAGGGCACCTTCACGCCCGACAGTGCCCTTTATCTCCCTATATGTTCAGGAGCGATCCATGCGAACCCAGAGCCGACGGAGGCCGCGAGCCACGCTCGCCGCGGCCGCCGCAGGGACGCTGCTCGCCCCGCTGCTCTCCGGCTGCTGGGTCGGGGCGGGCGGGGCAGGATCGGGCGGCAACTCGATCAACGTCCTGATGGTCAACAACCCGCAGATGGTCGAGCTGCAGAAGCTCACCGCCGCCCACTTCACCAAGGACACCGGCATCAAGGTGAACTTCACCGTGCTGCCGGAGAACGACGTCCGCGACAAGATCAGCCAGGACTTCGCCAACCAGGCCGGCCAGTACGACGTCGCCACCCTCTCCAACTACGAGATACCGATCTACGCCCGCAACGGCTGGCTGCACGAGATGGACTCCTACGTCGCCGAGGACCCGGCGTACGACGAACAGGACGTCCTGAAGCCCATGCGCGAGTCCCTCACCGGCGACGACGGCAAGCTCTACGGCCAGCCCTTCTACGGCGAGTCGTCCTTCCTGATGTACCGCAAGGACGTGTTCGAGAAGGAGGGCCTGACGATGCCCGCGCACCCCACCTGGACGCAGGTCGCCGACCTCGCCGCCCGGGCGGACGGCGCGGAGCCCGGCATGAAGGGCATCTGCCTGCGCGGACTGCCCGGCTGGGGCGAGGTCATGGCCCCCCTGACGACCGTCGTGAACACCTTCGGCGGCACCTGGTTCGACGAGAACTGGAAGGCCCGGCTCGACTCCCCCGAGTGGGAGAAGGCGACGAAGTTCTATGTCGATCTGGTCCGTGAGCACGGCGAGTCCGGCGCCGCCCAGTCCGGGTTCGCCGAGTGCCTCAACAACATGACCCAGGGCAAGGTCGCCATGTGGTACGACGCCACCTCCGCGGCCGGTTCCCTGGAGTCCGCCGACTCCCCGGTCAAGGACAAGGTCGGCTACGCCCCCGCCCCCGTCGAGAAGACCGAGTCCTCCGGCTGGCTCTACACCTGGGCCTGGGGCATCCAGGACGCCTCCCGCAACGCCGACAAGGCGTGGCAGTTCGTGTCCTGGGCGTCCAGCAAGGAGTACGAGCAGCTGGTCGGCGACGAGATCGGCTGGTCGAACGTTCCCGCCGGCAAGCGCGCGTCGACGTACGACAACCCCGACTACCGGGCGGAGGCCGCCGCCTTCCAGGAGATGACGAAGGAGGCCATCGAGGGCGCCCGCCCGGGCGACCCCGGTGTGCAGCCCCGTCCCGCGCCCGGCATCCAGTTCGTCGGCATCCCCGAGTTCACCGACCTCGGCACCAAGGTCTCCCAGGAGATCAGCGCGGCCATCGCCGGACGCCAGTCCGTCGACGAGGCCCTGAAGAAGTCCCAGCAGCTCGCCGAGCGCATCTCCGAGGAGTACGAGGGACGATGACCGCCACCACCACGGCCCCCGTGGCCGCCCCGTCCGTCCGCACCGACAACCGCGAGCCCTCGGCCCGGCTGCGCGCCTGGGCCACCCGGGCCCCCCTCCTCCCCGCCCTGATCTTCATGATCGTCGTGACCCAGCTGCCGTTCGTGGCCACGCTGGTGATCTCCTTCTTCGACTGGAACTCCCTCTATCCCGACGCCCGCCACTTCACCGGCGTGGACAACTACCGCCAGGTGCTCACCGACACCGACCTGCGCAACTCGGTGTGGACGACGATCCTGCTGACGGTGACGGTGGTGCTGGTCAGCCTGGTCCTCGGCCTGGTCCTGGCCCTGCTGCTGGACCGCAGGTTCAAGGGCCGGGGCGTCGTCCGCACCCTGCTGATCGCGCCCTTCCTGGTCGTCCCCGTGGCGGCGGCGCTGCTCTGGAAGCACGTCCTCTACAACCCCGAGTACGGCCTGCTGAACGGGTTGTTGCACTACGTCGGCGGCCCACAGCCCGACTGGATCTCGGGCACCCCGCTGCTCGCGGTCGAGGCCTCGCTGGTCTGGCAGTGGACCCCGTTCATGATGCTGATCATCCTGGCCGGCCTGCAGAGCCGCGACCCGCAGCAGATCGAGGCCGCGAAGGTCGACGGCGCGAGCGACTGGCAGATCTTCCGCCACCTCACGCTCCCGCATCTGCGCCGCTACCTCGAGCTCGGCGCCCTGCTCGGCTCGATCTACATCGTCCAGAACTTCGACGCGGTCTTCACGATCACATCCGGCGGCCTGGGCACCGCGAATCTTCCCTACACCGTCTACCAGAGCTTCTACCAGGCCCACGAGAACGGCCTCGCCTCGGCCGCGGGCGTCCTGGTCGTCATCGGCTCCATCATCATCGCGACCTTCGCGCTGCGCGTGGTGTCGTCCCTGTTCCGTGAGGAGGCCTCCCGCGCATGAGCGACATCGCCGTACGCATCCGCAAGCGCAAGGGAACGAGCCTGGGCCTGGTGGCCTGGCTGGCCGGCATCGTCTTCTTCCTGCCCATCGCGTGGATGGCCCTGACGTCCTTCCACTCCGAGGAGGACGCGGCGACCAACCCGCCGTCCTTCGGGGCCGCCCTCACCCTGGACGGCTACCGCGAGTTCTTCGGCACGGGCGGCGGGGCGAGCCCATGGCCGTCCCTGATCAACTCGATGGTGGCATCGGTGAGTTCGACCCTCCTGGTCCTGCTCCTGGCGCTCCCGGCGGCCTACGCCCTGTCGATCCGGCGGGTGCGCAAGTGGACCGACGTCCTGTTCTTCTTCCTGTCGACGAAGATGCTGCCGGTGGTGGCGGGCCTGCTGCCGATCTACCTCTTCGCCAAGAACGCGGGAATGCTGGACAACATCTGGCTCCTGGTCATCCTCTACACCTCCATGAACCTGCCGATCGCGGTGTGGATGATGCAGTCGTTCCTGGCCGAGGTCCCGGTGGCGGTGATCGAGGCGGCACGGGTGGACGGCGCCCGCCTCCCCACGGTCCTGACCCGCGTGATCGCCCCCATGGCCCTCCCCGGCATCGCCGCCACCGCCCTGATCTGCTTCATCTTCAGCTGGAACGAGCTGCTGTTCGCGAGGGTGCTGACGGGCGTCGTAGCCGAAACAGCCCCTGTCTTCCTGACCGGCTTCATCACCAGCCAGGGCCTGTTCCTGGCGAAGGTGTGCGCCGCGTCGCTCGTCATCTCCCTGCCGGTGCTCGCCGCGGGGTTCGCCGCCCAGGACAAGCTGGTCCAGGGCCTGTCGTTGGGAGCCGTGAAATGAAGGCCGCCGTCATCGAGTCCGTGGGCAAGGCCGTCGTCGCCGAGGTCCCGGACCCGACGCCGGGCCCGCGCGAGGTCGTCGTCGAGGTCGCCGCGTGCGGCCTGTGCGGCACGGACCTGCACATCCTCCAGGGGGAGTTCGCACCCGAGCTCCCCATCGTGCCGGGGCACGAGTTCGCGGGCGAGGTGGTCGGGGTCGGCACCCAGGTCACGGAACTGTCGGTGGGCGACCAGGTGGCGGTGGACCCGTCCCTGTACTGCTACGAGTGCCGCTACTGCCGCACCGGCCACAACAACCTGTGCGAGCGCTGGGCAGCGATCGGCGTGACGACGGCGGGGGGCGCGGCGCAGTACGCGGTGGCGCCGGTGGCGAACTGCGTGAAGCTCCCCGAGCACATCCGCACGCAGGACGCGGCACTGGTGGAGCCGCTGTCGTGCGCGGTACGTGGCTATGACGTGCTCCAGTCCCGCCTGGGCGCCCACGTCCTGGTCTACGGCTCCGGAACGATGGGCCTGATGATGCTGGAGCTGGCGAAACGGACGGGCGCGGCGAGCGTGGACGTGGTCGACGTCAACCCGACCCGCCTGGAGACGGCCCGCCGCCTCGGCGTCTCGGCGTCCGCCGCGAACGCCGACGAACTGGACCGCCCGCAGGGCTGGGACGTCGTGGTCGACGCGACGGGGAACGCGGCGGCGATCCAGGACGGGCTGGACCGCGTGGCGAAGGCGGGGACGTTCCTGCAGTTCGGCGTCGCGGACTACGCGACCCGGGTGACGATCGATCCGTACCGCATCTACAACCAGGAGATCACGATCACCGGCTCGATGGCCGTCCTGCACAGCTTCGAACGAGCGGCGGAGCTCTTCGCGACGGGCGTCCTCGACCCCGAGGTCTTCATCAGCGACCGCCTGCCGCTGACCAGCTATCCCCAGGCCCTTGAGCAGTTCGCCTCGGGCGTCGGCAGGAAGATCGTGGTTGTGCCGTAGGGGTTTTCCCGCCCCGCCGCCCCCTGCCCGTCCCGTCCTCCAGGGGGCGGCGGGGGCGAAAACCGCTGGGCCCGTCACCCCCCGCCCCCCTACGATCCGGACATGCCGCGCCCCCATGGATTCCGCTACGACACCCACGCCGACGGCACCGTCACCATCACCCACCACAACCGCCTCGCCACCACCCTCCACGGCCCCCGCGCACAACAGTTCCTCGCCGAGACAACCTCCGCCGCGGACCCCCAGCTGGTCATGGCCCGCTGGACCGGCAACTACAAACGCGGCAACGAACGCACCGCCCGCAACCACCCCCGCAACCGCCGGTGACCCGATCGGCCGCCCGGTAAGGGAACGGTAAAGCGGCGTCGATCGTTCACCCGGCATGACAGCTATGACCCCCGGCTCGAACATCCCTCTCCCCACCGCCCGCGTGACGGTGGACGTCGCCGCCCCGGTGCGGCTCGACGTATCGGGCCTGCTGCTCACCGCCGACGGCAAGGTGCGCTCCGACGACGACTTCATCTTCTACAACCAGCCGGCCGGCCCGGGCGTGACGTACCGCTCGGGCGGCGGCACGGCCCCCGACGCGATCACCGTCGACACCACCGCCGTCCCCCCGGGCATCGAGAAGATCGTCGTCACGGCGAGCCCGGACGCCGCGGGCCAGACCTTCCAGGGCATCGAACCCACGGCCACGATCCGCAACGCGGACGACAACAGCGTCCTGGCCACGTTCACGCCCCCGCAGCTCGGCGCCGAGACGGCCCTGGTGGTCGTGGAGATCTATCTGCGCAACGGCGCCTGGAAGGCCCGCGCGGTCGGCCAGGGCTACGCCAACGGCCTGGCCGGCATCGCCACCGACTTCGGCGTCACCGTGGAGGAACCGGCCCCGGCCCCCGTCGCCCCGCCCCAGCCGGTCACCCCGCCGCCCGCCACGATGCAGCCCCCGGTGACCCCGCCGGCCCCGCCCATGTCCACTCCCCCGGCCCCGGCAGCGCCCCCCGCTCCGGCCGCTCCCGCCCCCGGCGCCGGGAAGATCAACCTCGACAAGGGCCGGGTCAGCCTCCAGAAGAACCAGACCGTCTCCCTGGTCAAGGGCGGCCGCCCGCTGCTCTCCCAGGTCAAGATGGGCCTCGGCTGGGAGCCCGCCTACCGCGGCAAGGACATCGACCTGGACGCCTCGGTCATCGCGTACGGCCCGCAGCGCAACCACATCGACAGCTGCTACTTCGGCAAGCTCCAGATCGTGGGCGGCGCGATCCGCCACTCCGGCGACAACCTCACCGGCGAGGGCGGCGGCGACGACGAGGTGATCACCGTCGACCTCGGCCGCCTCCCGCAGGAGGTCACCGGCCTGGTCTTCACCGTGAACTCCTTCTCCGGCCAGAAGTTCACCGAGGTCGCCAAGGCCTACTGCCGCCTCATGGACGCCGCCACCGGCGAGGAACTCGTCCGCTTCGACCTCACCAACGCCGAGCCCCAGACCGGCGTCCTCATGGCGAAGCTCATCCGCCAGTACTCCGGCGAGTGGGACATGACGGCCATGGGCGACTTCGTCAAGGCCCGCACGGTCCGCAACATGGTCAAGCCGGCGGCCCAGGCGCTGTAACGGCCGCCACGAGCACGGGGCGCCCCCGACAGAGGGGGCGCCCCGTACCGTTCCCGCTCGTGCCCGTTCACTCAAGCCATGGCCAGCGCCCGTCCCGGCCTCGCTCGAGCAAGGGCACCATCCGGAACGCCGCGTCCGACAGGCCGCCGAACGTGTGCCGGTTCCCCTTCCCGGACGGGCCGTGACCCGCCCGGTACCCGGCCAGATTCCAGGTGTAGACCGGCACGTCGGCCGGGACCTGCTCGGTCGGGTCGCCGTAATGGCTGTGGGCGTACTGCTCGTCGGTGACGATCAGCACCCGGTCGTGCTTCTTGTAGTGCCGGCGCACCGCCTCGGTGGTGTTGGTGCCGCCCAGGCCGCCGAAGCGCTCCAGGACCTTGAGCACCGACTCCCCCTTACGGAACCGCACCCGGTTGCTGCTGGTGCCGAACTCGACGAGATCCGCGTCCGCCGCCCGCAGCGCCAGCGCCGTCCCGAAGATCGCCGCCGCGTCGGCCCGGTTGAGCTCCGAGCGGTCCGACAGCTGCGAGTAGAACATGGAACCCGAGCGGTCCACGAGCACCAGCGTCCGGCCGGGCAGCGCGGGCACGTGGGCCAGCGAGTGGCCGAGTGCCTGCTCCAGCGGGTACGACCAGCGCAGCGACGGCGCGTGCTGGTACGCGGCAAGGTACCGGAACGGGAACTGCCGCGACCGCGCGACCTCCGCCGGGTCGCTGATCCGGGCCGCGACCTGGGCGGCCACCTCGTCGGAGACGCCCGCCTCGTCGAAGTTCCGCAGGTTGCGGACCAGCGCCATCGTGCCCATGGACGGAATCACGGCCTCCCAGGCCGCCTTGTCCATCGGCCCCTGCAGCCAGCCCGCAAGCGCCTCCCAGGTCATCCCGGCCGCCGCGAGCCGCTCGGCCCCGCCGTCCGACGTGACCACCGCGCGCCGCTCCTCGACCGGCAGCGCCATCAGCTCGCGGTGCGCGACCAGCGTCCGGTTCGACGCGGGCGGCACGGCCGTGTCCGGGTTGTGCCGGCGGTCCAGCGCGTACTGGAACAGCTCGCCCTGCCACGGCTTGTCCGGGTCCGGGGCCGCGTGCACCAGGTTGAGGATGTCGCCGAAGCGGTAGCCCTTCGACGCGGTGTCGTACTTCAGCAGCGACCTGCCGCTGTAGAGGCGCCGTACGGCGTCGGCGATGCCGCGCTTCACGGGCTTCGGGACGTTGCGGCCGTACATCGCTGTCCAGTACGCGAGCAGCTCACCGGGCTCGTCGGGACGCTGGAGCACGGAGGCGACGACCTGCCGGTTCGACGGACCGCCGGTCGCCCCGGCCTCCAGCCGCGCCTTCACGTACTCGGCGGCGCCCACGACCGCCGCCGTACGCAGGTTGCCCTCGCCGCGCAGCCAGCCGAGCAGGCCGGCCGTCCACTCCGGGTCGGTGACGGCGAGCTCGCGCACGAGTGTGGCGAACCGGTCGTCGCGGGCGGCGCCGGTCTCGTAGAAGGTCTGCTGGGAGACGAAGTTGGAGACCGCCAGCAGGAAAAGCTCGGAGTGGGCGTCGCGCTCGCGGCCGAGGCCGCCCTCGTACGTACGCAGTACCCGTCCCGTCGAGGTGACGCGCGAAGTGGGCCGTGCCTTCGCGGCCTTCGTGTTGAATCGCGCCATGGTGAATTCCCCCGAATTCATGAGAGGTTTCGGAGGGAGGCGCAGCAGAAGGAGGATGCCCGAGATCAGGAGTCGGCGACGGACTTAGCCTGGTGCTCTGCCGAATTGAGCTACACCGACCCGAAGTCGATGACGGGATTCGAACCCGCAGCCGCCAGATCCGATGAAGTAACCGTTGCCTGCGCACCGGGCACCCACCATGAGCTGCGCCTCCCGAGATCAAGTCGGCGGCGGCTGTGGATTCTTTGGAAGAGAAGTAGCCGCTGCCATCGCACCGGGAGGTGCGTTACCGCACCGGACGGTGCGGAACGTGCATGAAGTTGTGGTGTCCATTGAAGGGGAAGCAGGTCCTGCCTTCGCACCTGGACGGGAATGACTCTAAGCGAGCGGGAGTTGGCGATGCCAAGGATTTTTTGCGGGGTCCTTGCAGGCCGCAACCTCACGGTGCCTCCCAGGCGTCGCACTGATCGTCGCTGTCATCGTGAGTGCCGTACGACAGGTTCGAGGAGGAGGCCGCTCCATGGTGCGTCTCGCGGGGTACCGGCTCGTCACGCAACTCGGCGAGGGCGGGATGGGCCGGGCCCATCTCGCGCGCTCCGCCTCCGGACGGCTGGTCGTGGTCAAGACGGTGCATGCGCACCTGGCCGCGGAGCCGGGCTTCAGAGAGCGGCTGCGCCGCGAGTCGGCCGCGGCGCGGGCCGTCGAGGGACCGTTCACCGCGGCGGTGCTGGATGCCGATCCCGATGCCCGGCAGCCCTGGCTTGCGGTCGAGTACTGTGCCGGTCCCTCGCTCTCCGAGGCGGTCGCAGCACTGGGCCCGCTCGGCTCCGGCGATCTCGCGGCGCTCGGCGCGGCGCTCGCGGAGGCCCTGGCCGCCGTCCATGGGGCGGGACTCCTGCACCGCGACCTCAAACCCGCGAACGTCGTCGTGACCGGCGACGGGCCCAAGGTCATCGACTTCGGCATCGCCAAGGTGATGGACCCGGCGGCGGGCGAGGAGACGCTGACGGCCACCGGTGAAATCGTCGGCTCGCCGGGCTTCATGGCACCGGAACAGATATCCCGTGACACCGAACCCGGCCCGGCCGCCGATGTGTTCGCGCTCGGCGCGCTGCTCGCACTCGCCGCGACGGGACGCGGTCCGCACGGCTCGGGCACCGCGCCCCAGGTGCTCTACCGGACGCTGCACAAGGAGCCCGACCTGCTGGGCGTGCCGGACGCGCGGTGGGACGCGTTCCTCACACGCTGCCTCGCCAAGTCGCCGGACGACCGCCCGACGGTCCCCGAGATCCTGGCCTGGTGCGCCACGCGGGCGGCCACGCCTCCGTGGTGGGAACGCCCGGCGTTCACGTCCGTGCTCCGGAACCACGAGGACGAGATCGCGGAGCGGGTGGCAGCGGCCGAGGAAGAGGAGGAGGGGGAGACGGCAGAGGAAACCGCCGTCGAGGAAACCCCTTCCCCGAGGCCCACCCCCGCCAACGCCCTCGGCCGCCTGTCACGCCGACGCCTGCTCACCTGGACCGGCGCCGCACTGGCCACCGCGGCCACAGCCACCACGGCAGCGTTCCTCCTCGACGAGAACGACACCGACGGCAAGGGATCCGCCTCCGCCTCACCCCGTCCGTGGAAGAAGGGCACCTCCGTGTGGACGAGAGAGGTGGGCGCCCTGGAGTACGGGGGTTCCCTGACCCGCCACGGAGAAGCCCTCTACGTACAGGTGGACGGGACCGTCACCTGCCTCGACCCCGTCACCAACTCACTGCGCTGGCGCTTCGAGGACGCCTCCGCCCTGGTTCCGCGCGGCGACACGGTGTACGTCCTGCGCCAGGGGGACGCCTTCACCCCTTCGTTCTCCACCCGGATCGCCGCATTGGACGCGGCCACAGGCGAGATCCGCTGGGAGACCGACCCGATCCTCCACAACCCGTACCGTCGGGCCGCGGCCGGCGAGACGGACGGTGAGACGGACGGCGACCATGCGTCGTTCGTCGTCTCGGAGCGGACCGTCTGCCTGGTCACCTACGCCTCGTACGACACGATCCAGGCCCGTCGCGCCGCGCAGGGCCGGCGGTGGCGGGCCTACGGCTACGGCATCACACGCGGCGAGGCTCTCTGGTTCCGGGCAGGTACCCCGGCCGAGGTGATCGCGATGCACGCGGCGGGCGGGCGCTTCGCTCTGGCCCTCAACTCCACCTCGATGACGGGTGATGCACCACCCACCGGCCCGCTCATGGTCCTGAGCGAACGCAAGGGAACGGTCGAGTCGCGCGTCAGCGGCGGCGCGGCCCGCCCCGAGGCCCACCGCGGCGCCACGGGAACGCGCTACTACGCCACCCAGAGGGCAGTGCAGTGCGTGGATCTGGCGACGGGCCATGTGCGCTGGTCGAAACCGCCGGGGCAGGCCGGGGTCACCCCTGCCGCCGCGCACGGTCTCGTCCATGCCGCGACGAGCGAGGGCGTCGGCGCGCTCGACGCGGCGACCGGCGGCAAGCGCTGGTGGCGCGACGACGTGCGGGGCCTCGCGGGCGCGGAGGAACCGCCGCTGCGGGAGGGCGGCCTGCTGTACGTGGCCGGGCCGGACCCGGACGGGGCGCCCGGCACGTCGGGGGACTGGCCGGTGTGGGGCGTGCACGCGCTGCACGCTGCGACGGGTGAGCCGGCCTGGGCGGTCCCGGCGGACGGCCTGAGCGGCGAGGTGATCGCGGCTGCGGGCGGCGGTCTCCTGCATCTGTCCACCGGCAGGACCCTGCAGACGTTCCGCGGGCCGGGGTCGGCATGAGGGGGGCGACGAGCGACGCGCTGGTCCCCGGCGACCCCGAACGGCTCGGCAGGTACGAGCTGATCGGGCGGCTCGGTTCCGGTGGTATGGGGCAGGTGTATCTGGGGCGCAGTCCCGGCGGGCGGCTCGTCGCGGTGAAGACCGTGCACGAACACCTCGCTGCCGACCCGCACTTCAGGGAGCGGTTCCGGCGTGAGGCGGCGGCCGCGCGGTCGGTCACCGGGGTGTACACGGCACCCGTCGTGGACGCGGATCCGGACTCGCCGATGCCGTGGCTGGCGACCGCCTATCTGCCCGGCGTCACCCTGCGCCAGGCGGTCGTGGCGGCCGGACCGCTCGCCCCCGGCGCCGTACGTGCGCTCGGCGGCGCGCTCGCCGAGGCGCTGCGGAGCATTCATGCGGCGGGGCTCGTGCACCGTGACCTCAAGCCGTCCAATCTGCTGGTGACCGGTGACGGTCCGCGGGTCATCGACTTCGGGATCGCCCGGCTGGTCAGCGCCCACGCGCTCACGGAGACCGGGGACGTCATCGGTACACCGGGCTATATGGCGCCCGAGCAGATCACCGGGGACATGCAGGTCACGGCAGCGGCCGATGTCTTCGCGCTGGGTGCGGTGCTGGCGTACGCGGCGTCCGGGCGGGGCCCGTTCGGCGGCGGTGGCGCGGCCGCGCTGCTCTACCGTGTCGTCCACGACGAGCCGGACCTCATCGATGTTCCGGAAGCGGGCGGGCTGCGGGAGCTGATCGCGCAGTGTCTGCACAAGTCCCCCGAGCGGCGGCCCGGTCCGGCGGAGGTGCTGCGCCGCACGGCGGACCGCAACCCGCCCCTGTGGTGGCGTGCGGAGCCGCTGCGCTCGCTGGTCTCGGGCGTCGCGGACGCGGTGCCCGAGCCGGGGCCGACGGTGGTCGTGCCGACGGTCGTCGACGAGGCGGCGCGGGACGCGGCGCGGCGGGCGGTCCGGCGCCGCGAGCTCACCCGGCGCGGTCTGCTGCTGGGCGGGGGCGGCGGCCTGGTCGCGCTGCTGGCCTGTGCGGTGGGCCGTACCTCCGGGCCGGCGGGTGAACGGTCGACCGGACCGGCCTGGGAGGTGAAGAAGGGCTCCACCAGGCCAGGAGCCCTGCGTTGGACCCTCTCGGCCGGGTCGGGCACGCTCGACGCGATGCTGGTGACCGCGGGCGGGATCGTGCTGCACGGCACCGAGGACGGCGTCAGCGCCGACGGCACGGTCCAGTTCCGTACGACGGCGGGCGGTACCAGGCGCTGGGCCGTCGGCTCCCTCGCCGAAGCCCCGACGGCCTGGGGCGTGGTGGACGGTGTGCTGACCGCGGGCGATCTGGGTCTCGAGGCCCTCGACCTGGCAACGGGCAAGCGCAGAACACCGGTGGAGAAGGAACTGCTGACCCTTCTCTGGTTCACGGTGTCCGGCTCCACCCTCGTCACGCTGTCCCGGAACGGGAGCGGCGAGAGCCTGTTGCGCGGGGCCTCCCTCAGGACCGGGCAGCTGCTGTGGCAACGCAAGGGGGACGGCGAGTGGCCCCGTCCGGCAGTCGCGGGCGATGCACTGCTGTTCACGGACGGATACGACGAACAGGAGTGCGTCTTCGCGGACGACGGGACGGTGCGGTGGCGCTACTCGGGTGTGGGGAAGGGCGACCATGTGGCGGCCGTCGGCGCTCTGCCGCCCGATCGGTTCGCCGTCCTCACCACCGGCAGAGTCCTGCACCTCGTCGACGTACGTGACGGCCGCCGGATCAGCGCACGAGAGCCGGAGGTTCCGGCGGCTCCGGGGGCAACGGCCTTCGCCCGCGCGGGCGGCACCGGACAGCAGCAGCCCGGTGCCGCCCGCGCGGGCGGCACCGGGCTGCTGCTGTCCGGAGAACGGCTGTACGGTCTGGATCCCGACGCCGGCACGGTGCGCTGGAGCCGTCCCGCTCTCGGCCTGGACGCCTGCTGGGCGCCGCATCCCGGTGGCGGCCGCTCCCCCGTCCTCGCCGGAGGGCGGCTGCTGCACTGGGCCGCGGACGGCCGCACCCTGGAAGCCCTGGATCCCGCCACCGGCCGGCCGCGGTGGCGGCGGGAGCTCGGCGACGGCCCCGCGCAGTGCCCGCCCGCCGTATCGGGCGGCACGGTCTACGCGGCGGCGGGACGCAGGTGCACCGCGCTGCGCCTCTCGGACGGGGTGCCGCTGCGCGACGACTGGGCGCCGGACGGCACGATCACCGGCCTCGCGGCCGATGCGAGCGGCTGGTACGCCCGCATCGGCCGTGGGTCGGTCGTCGCGGTCAACGGGATCGCTGCCGCTTCCAGGGACCGGTGATCGCGACCAGGATGCCCGGGTCCTGGATGTTGGCGAACAGCGTCCGGCCGTCGGGGGAGAAGGTGACGCCGGCGAACTCGCTGTACTCCGGCTCCTCTTCGGTGCCGACGTTCAGGTCGTTGCGGGCGATGGGGTACGTGCGGCCGCTGTCCGTCGCGCCGAAGAGGTGCGAGACGCCCTCGCCGTCCTCGGCGAGGATCAGGCCGCCGTACGGGGAGACGGTGATGTTGTCGGGGCCGTCGAAGGCGCCGTCCTCGGAGGGGTCGGGGTTCACTCCGAGCAGGACCTTCAGCGTCAGCGTGCGGCGCTTGGGGTCGTAGAACCAGACCTGCCCGTCGTGCTGCACCGGGCTCTCCTCGCGGGCGTACGAGGAGACGATGTACGCGCCGCCGTCGCCCCACCACATGCCCTCGAGCTTGCGGGCGCGGGTGATCTCACCGTCGGCGAACTGCTTGCGCACGGCCACGGTCCTGGCGTCGCGGTCCGGTACGTCGACCCAGTCCACTCCGTACACCGTGCCGACCTTCGTGGCGCGGGAGAGGTCGTCGACGAACTTGCCGCCGGAGTTGTAGCACTTGGGCGCCTGCAGGACGCCGGCGTCGTCGGCGAGGGTGCGGAACCTGCCGCGGCCGTACTCGAAGCCCTTGGGCGGGGTCCAGCGGTAGAAGAGGCCGTTGGGCTCGTCGTCGTCCTCGGTGAGGTAGGCGTGGCCGCGCCGGGGGTCGATGACGACGGCCTCGTGGTCGTAACGGCCGAAGAACTTCAGCGGCTTGGGGTCGCGGTTGGCACGCCGGTCGCGGGGGTCGACCTCGAAGACGTAGCCGTGGTCCTTGGTCATGCCGTTGGTGCCGGCCCGGTCGGAGTTCTCCTCGCAGGTGAGCCAGGTGCCCCAAGGGGTGCTGCCGCCCGCGCAGTTGGTGGAGGTGCCGGCGATGCCCACCCATTCGGCGACCTGTCCGTCGGGGCGGACCTCGACGACCGTGCAGCCGCCGGAGGCGGCGGGGTCGTAGACGAGACCCTCGGTGAGCGGGACCGGGTACTTCCAGTTGGCGCGCGGGCCCTTCAGCTCGTGGTTGTTGACGAGGAGGGTGGTGCCGCGCGGGCCGTCGAAGGTGGCCGTGCCGTCGTGGTTGGAGGGGGTGAACTCGCCCGACTCCAGCTTGGTCTTCCCGCTGTGGGTGATGATGCGGTACTTGAAGCCGGCGGGCAGCGCGAGGATGCCCTTCGGGTCGGGGATCAGGGGGCCGTAGCCGACCCCGCCGGACGCGTCCGCCGGCTCCTCCCCCGCGCTGTCGGTGTCGTAGGACGCAAGGGCACCCGGAGCGGTGGCGAGGGCGCCGACGCTGCCCGCCAGCGCGACACCGGCGCCGGTGATCGCGGATTTTCTGGCGAAGTCCCTGCGGGTGAGCGACATGGTGTCTCCTGTGACGGTGGGAATGCCGTGGAGGGTGGCGTGCGGACCTCGGTCGGCGCCACGGTTCCGCCCGGTTCTGAACGCGAGTTGAACACCGGGCTACTCCCCCGGGCTCGCTTCCGTGAATCCGTACGCCCCGTCACAGGCTGTGACAGCCGTCAGCCGCCCTGCTGGGACCGTGCCTTGAACGCGGCCTTCCGGGCCTGCTTCGCGATCTTCTTGTCGGGGTGGATGCGCCCCATCGCCTCCAGGACGTCCGCGGTGGCCGGGTGGTCGACCCGCCAGGCCGCCGTGAAGAAGCCACTGTGCTGCTGCGCGAGGCCCTCGACGAGGGCGCGGAGTTCCTCGGAGTTGCCCTCGGCGGCGAGCTGGGCGGCGAGGGTGTCCACGGTGAGCCAGAAGACCATCGCCTCGGACGGGGGCGGTACGTCCGTGAAGCCGTGCTCGGTCAGCCAGACCCGGGCGAGGCCGCCCAGTTCGGCGTCGTCGAGGACCTCCCGCAGAGCGGGTTCGGCGTCGGTGCCGACCAGGGAGAGGGCCTGCTGGCAGCGCAGCCGGCGCAGGGGGGCGCCGGAGTCGTTGCCGCGCGCCGCGGACAGCAACTCGCGTGCGGCGGCGAGGGGTTCACGGCGGGCCAGCCACTGTTCGGTCTCGGCCTGTGCGGCGCTCGGCCCGAAGCCGGCCGTTCCGTCGAAGAGGGCGTCGGCGCCCTTGTCGGCCAGGTCACCGACGGCGGGCGCCTCGAAGCCGGCTTCCAGCAGTCGCGCCCGCAGCCCGTACAGGCCGAGCGGGGTGAGCCGGACCATGCCGTAGCGGGTGACGTCGGTCTCGTCGAGGGCGGACGGTTCGTCGGCAGCGTCCTCGGTGTCCGACATCAGGGCGTCGTCGACCGGCTGGTACTCGACCAGCCCCACCGGTTCCAGCAGCCGGAACCGGTCGTCCAGCCGCATCATCGCGTCGGACACCTGCTCCAGCATGGCGTTCGTGGGCTCCGCCAGGTCGCCGGGGACGATCACCGACGCGGCGAGCACGGGCAGCGGCACGGGCGCCGGCCCCGGCCCGTCCTCGCTGACGGACAGCAGGTAGAGGTTGCCGAGCACCCCGTCGAGGAACTCGGCCTCCGCCTCCGGGTCCCAGTCCAGCGAGGAGAAGTCGACCCGGCCGCCCTCGTCCATGGCGTCGATCAGATCGTCGAGGTCGGGCACGCTCGCGTCGGCGAGCACCGTCTCCAGGGCGGCCAGCCACACGCCGAGCACGTCGTGCGGTGAACCGCCGGTGAGCAGGGCCAGCTCCGCGCCCGCCGCGACCGTGCCGGCCGCCTCGTCGACAACCTCGACGAGGCCGGTGTCCACGGCCACCCGCCAGGCCTCGCTCGCCGGCGCCGCGGCGTCGTCCCCGCTCAGCCCGAGCGCCTCGGCCGCGGCCGGCAGCTGCTCGTCGACCAGCCCGCCCCCGGCGTCCACGCGGGTGTCCGGCCCGGCCCAGCGGGCGAGCTGCGCGGCCCGGGACAGCAGCGGCGTGGACAGCGCGTCGCGCGCCAGCTCCGCTTCGGAGGTCGGCCGGACCGGCGGCAGGGGGGCGCTGTCAGACATCGGGAGGTTCTCCTAGGGCGACATACGGCTCAGCCGCTCAGCCTAGACGGATTTCCACCGATGCCGCCCGGTTCATCTCCTCGTCAGGCCCCGTACATGGCCGAAACCTTGACAACTGGCCCGCGCAGGCTGGAAATTGACGCGCGTAGAAACCGGGAGGACAACTGTTCACTACGTTCCCTGTTCTCTACGCGCGTCGCCATGTCTGCACATGCTCCACCCTCGTCCCAGCGCCCACATATGTCCCCGGGGGGATCCCGTTGCCGAGCAAGTCTTCCGCGCGCCTTGCCGCGCTCACCGTCGCCGCCGTCTGCTCCGCGGCGTCCGTCGTCGTCCTCACCTCGCCCGCGCACGCGGACAGCGTGCGCATCCGTGACATCCAGGGCAGCACCCGAATATCCCCGTACGCCGGTCAGCAGGTCACGGACGTGGCCGGAATCGTCACCGGTGTGCGGACCTACGGGTCGTCGAGAGGCTTCTGGATCCAGGACCCGACCCCGGACGACGACGCGGCCACCAGCGAGGGCGTCTTCGTCTTCACCGGCTCGACCCCGAAGGTCGCCGTCGGCGACTCGGTGACGGTCTCGGGCACGGTCTCGGAGTACGTCCCCGGCGGCACCTCCTCCGGCAACCAGGCCCTCACGGAGATCACCCGGCCGACGGTGACGGTCGTTTCCGGCGGCAACGCCGTCCCGGCGCCGACGGTCGTCGACGCCCGCTCCGTACCCTCCCGGTACGCCCCGGCTGGCGACACCGCCGCGAACGGTTCGATCAACGGCCTCACCCTGCAGCCGGCGCAGTACGCCCTGGACTTCTACGAGTCCCTGGAGGGCATGAACGTCCAGGTCGCCGACACCCGTGTGGTCGGCGCCACCGACCCGTACACCGAGCTGTGGGTCACGGTGAAACCGCGGGAGAACACCAGCCGCCACGGGGGCACCGTCTACGGCTCGTACACCTCGCAGAACACCGGCCGCCTCCAGATCCAGTCCCTCGGCAAGGCCGCCGACTTCCCGGACGCGAACGTCGGCGACACCCTCACCGGCACCACGACCGGCCCGCTGGACTACAACCAGTTCGGCGGCTACACGCTCGTCGCCAACGAGATCGGCGCACTGAAGCAGGGCGGCCCGGAGCGCGAGACGACCCGCAAGCAGCGGCGCGGCGAGCTTGCGGTGGCCACCTACAACGTCGAGAACCTGGACCCGACGGACGCCACGTTCGAGGAGCACGCCGCCGCGATCGTGAACAACCTCCAGTCGCCCGACATCGTGTCCCTGGAGGAGATCCAGGACAACAACGGCGCCCAGAACGACGGCACGGTCGCCGCCGACCGGACGATGACCAAGCTGATCGACGCGATCGTCGCGGCGGGCGGCCCGGCCTACGAGTGGCGCTCCGTCGACCCGGTCGACCTCGCCGACGGCGGCGAGCCGGGCGGCAACATCCGCCAGGTGTTCCTGTTCAACCCGGAGCGGGTGTCCTTCACCGACCGTGCGGGCGGCGACGCGGCGACCGCCGTCGGTGTCACCAAGGTGCACGGCAAGGCGCGGCTGACCGCCTCGCCGGGCCGGATCGACCCGGCGAACCCGGCGTGGGCGAACAGCCGCAAGCCGCTGGTCGGCGAGTTCGTCTTCCGCGGCGAGACGGTGTTCGTGATCGCCAACCACTTCAACTCCAAGGGCGGCGACCAGGGTCTGACCGCGCAGTACCAGCCGCCGACGCGCAGCTCGGAGACCCAGCGGCACCTCCAGGCGACCGCGGTGAACGCGTTCGTCAAGGAGATCCTGGACACGCAGAAGAACGCGGACGTCGTCACGCTCGGCGACATCAACGACTTCGAGTTCTCCGGCACCACCGAGATCCTCGAGGGTGACGGCGAGCTGTGGTCGGCGGTCAAGTCGCTGCCCAGGAGCGAGCGTTACTCGTATGTCTACCAGGGCAACAGCCAGGTCCTGGACCAGATCCTGATCAGCCCCTCGATCCGGCGCGACTGCGACTTCGAGTACGACAGCGTGCACATCAACGCCGAGTTCCACGACCAGATCAGCGACCACGACCCGCAGGTGCTGCGCTTCCGCCCGTAGCAACCCCCGGTGCTCAGGGCTGGCTGAAGACCCCCTTCAGCCAGCCCTGCCAGGCGGTCTCGGCCGCCTTTGCGTCGGCGTCCGGTGCGAAGTCGTGGACGCTGATGCCCACCACATAACCCCAGTGGTTGCGCCCGAAGAAGCGGATCAGGGCGTCGTCGGTACGCAGCCCGATGAAGTAGGGGTTGCGGTAGTCGACGACCGCGTCCAGGGTCTTTCCGCCGGGTCCCTGGGCGCTCACCCTGGCTCCCTCGGCCATGTCGTCCGACAGCCCGAGGGCCCTGCCGACGGTGGCGAGGGCATCGGGGGCGCCGGACGCCTCGGGCCCGTCGAAGGTGGTGAAGGCGACGGGGCGGCCGCCGAAGTGCGTCAGGTACTGGCGCAGGGTGTGCAGATAGAAGTCGGTGTGCTTGCTCGCGCCGTCGTACTGGTTGTCCCAGTCGTCGACGAAGATGCCGCTGTGCACGTACCGCACCCAGGCGCGCCGGCCCTCGTCGCGCGGTTCGACCGTGTAGTCGAGCTGGTTGACGGTCTGCTCGGAGATGCCCTCGACGTCCTCGACCCGGTTGGTGTAGCGGTGCGGGGGGTCCCAGGCGAGGATCGTGGACCCGAAGGGCCCCCTGCCGCCCTCGCGCGGCTCGGGCGGCTCCATCGGCCACAGCCAGCCGCCGGTTCCTTCCGTGACGGCTTCCCACACCTGCTCCGGCGTGGCGTCGACCTCGAACTCGCGGGCGATCTCGAATTCCTTGGACATGACGGGCTCCTGGGTTCTCAACTCTCGGAGGTCTCGGGGATCTCAGGGGTGGTCTCGTGGGTCTCGGGCTTGACCGTGGGATGGACGGCCACGACGATCCGGTGGTCCCGACCGCCCTCGGCGTCAGGGGCGTCGTACTTGCGGATCAGCGCGCTGACTCCGGCGGTCAGCTCCTCGACGAACGCGGCCCGGTCGGCGGCCGAGGCGAACCGCACCTCGCCGTCCAGCGCATAGGTCGCGAGCCGCTTGCGGGCCTTCACCGCACCGGTGATCAGCGTGCCGACGTCCCGCACGAGCCGGGCGCCGACCGCCAGCAGCCAGCGCGCGGACAGTTGGTCCCGGAAGCGGTCCGGGTCCGGCTGTACGGCGGCCAGGGCGAGCGGCGAGATGACGTACGACGCGGCGGTCGCCCGCATCAGCCGCTCGGTGACGTTGCCCTTGCGGCGCTCCCCCGCCAGCTCGACCAGGCCGTGCCGCTCCAGGGCCTTCAAGTGGTAGTTCACCTTCTGTCGCGGCAGCCCGACCTTGCCGGCCAGCATGGCGGCCGACGCGGGGCCGGCCGCGAGCTCGGCGAGCAGTCGGGCCCTTGTGGGGTCCAGGGAGACGGCTGCGGCCTCGGCGTCCTCGATGACGGTCACGTCCAGCATGAGTCCACCGTCTCACCGAAAACTTTTTTTGTCCAGACGGTCTGAGTTTTCGGCGTGTTTCAGTCCAGCACAGTAGAAAGGCTGGTCGGTCGGCATGCCGACCGACCAGCCTTCAACCTGGGCGCGCGCCCCTACCGCCCGTCGTGCCGTCGCCGCAGCAGCACCGCCGCGGCGATCACCGCGACGGCGGCCGTGGCGGCGAGCAGCGGCCGAGGGTGCCGGAGCCCCGCCTGCACGACCGTGCGCACGGGCTGCGGCGTACGGCGCTCGACGGCGTGACCGGCCCGCGTCGCCCGTCCCTGAACCACGCTGCTGGCCTCCGCCGCCTTGCCCTGCACGGCGTGGCCGACGTGCGCCGCCTTGCCCTGCACCGCATGGCCCGCCTGACTCGCCCTGCCCTGCACCGCATGGCCGGCATGACTCGCCCTCCCCTGGACCGCATGGCCGACCTGCGTCGCCCGGTCCTGGACCGCGTGGCCCGCCTGGGCGGCGGTGCTGCGCAGCTGGACGGTCATCGCGCCCGCCTTGTCCCTCAGGTCGGCCGCCCGGGTCATGGCCCGGCCCTTCACGTCCGCCTTGGCCGCCAGTTCCTCGATGGTGTCGCCGAGCTGGCTGCGGGTGTGCTCGATCTGCCGGCGCAGCTCGTCGGGCCCCTTGGCGCCGCCGGTGCCGCGCGTCCTCCTGTGTGTCATCGATGTGCCCTTTCCCTGATCTCCTCGACATCGGCCCTGACGCTGCCGAGAGTCACCTCGGGTGTGGGGGGTACCGCGCGGCGCAGCTGGGCGCGGCCGGCCACGGCCAGCACACCGGCGAGTGCGAAGAGCACCGCCGTGACGATGAGCGCCGCGGCCCAGACGGGCAGCGTCAGCGAGAGCGCGGCGGTGGCCGTGGCGGCGAGGGCGAGCAGTCCGGCGTAGGCGAGGGCGCCCGCGGCCCCCAGGAGGCCGCCACCGCGGCCCGCACGCCGGCCCTTCTCGGCCAGTTCCTCCTTGGCGAGGCCCACTTCCTGCCGTACGAGACGGGAAAGCTGTTCGGATGCCTGGCCGACGAGTTCGCCCACCGAGTGGTGTTCGTCGCGCACGGGCTTGACGTCCGGGATCCCGGTCACGGTGTTCCGCCTCCTCTCGGTTCGGAACATCCGGGTACCCGGCCCGGCCCGCGCTACCCGTTCCCCGCGCTGCCGCTGCCGGGCTCGCCGAGCCGTGCCAGCTGGGTCTGGAACCAGTCGAGCCGGGCCTGCAACAAGGCTGCCTCCGCGACGAGTTCGGGCACGCCGAGCCCGTCGGACGCGTCGAGCCCGGCCGGCCCCGCCCGGCCGCCGCCGGCGGCCGCCACGCGCAGCCCGTCCCCGGCCAGCCGGGCGAATCCGGCCAGGGACACGGACGTACGGCCGCGCAGACAGCCCGCGCAGGAGGGGGCGAGGGCGTGCCAGCCGGGCCTGCCCCAGCCGGCGTCGGCCAGCGCCACGGCGGTCGCACCGCAGGCGCAGGGGCCGACGGTCGCCGTGCGCACCCGCTGACGGGCGTAGCGGAAGCCGCGCTCGAACCGGATGTAGCGGCCGAGCACCAGGACCTCGAGCAGGACGGCCGCCCGGTGCTCGGCGGTGCACAGCAGCCCTTCGGCCACCGAGCGATCGTGCACGCAGTGGAAGCCGCAGTCGCAGCGGCGGTGCGGTGCCGCGTGCCGCAGGCCGTAGACGCAGGACGCGTCGGCCACGACTCCGTACGGCAGCGCGCCGCCCAGCGACACGCCGGTGAAGGCGGCCCGGGTGCCGTCCTGGGACAGCACCGGGTGGGCGATCTTGTATCCGGTCGGCGGCTCCGTCGGGCGTTCCCCGGGAAGCCGCAACCTCATCGCGCGGCCGGGACCTCTTCGGGCGCGACCTGAGCGAAGTCCTTGGTTTCTTCGGGGAGTTCGAGTTCTTCGTCGTGCACGACCGGCCGCTCTTCCGCGACCCCGGTGGCGAGTGCCTTGCCGAGCTTCATGACGCCTCCCATGTCCCATGTCCGGTGATGGACCGTCCCGGCCATGGTGACCCAGGAGGGCCGCATTGGACATAGGGCCCCGGAGCAGGAAACCCCACACTTCGCAGTAACGCTTATCAATATCTCGTAGAAGAATTAAGTGGAGCTGAACGGTTGGGCTGCCGAGACTGCTCCTATGACGAACCTTGACGAACCCCACCACCTCCGCCCTCCCTTCGGCCGCGTGCTCTGCGCGATGATCACGCCCTTCACCGAGTCGGGCGCACTCGACGTCGACGGCGCCGGGCGGCTCGCCGAGCGGCTGGTGGCGCAGGGCTGTGACGGTCTGGTGCTCAACGGCACGACGGGCGAGTCGCCGACCACCTCGGACGCGGAGAAGTCGGCGCTCGTGCGGGCGGTCCGGGAAGCGGTCGGGGACCGCGCGTCGGTCGTCGCGGGAGTGGGGACGTCCGACACCCGGCACACGATCGAGCTCGCCCTTCAGGCCGAGAAGGCGGGCGCGGACGGGGTGCTGGTGGTGACGCCGTACTACAGCCGGCCGCCGCAGGACGCGGTCGAGGCGCATTTCCGCGAGGTGGCGGACGCGTCCGGGCTGCCGGTCGTCCTGTACGACATCCCGGGCCGCACCGGCACCCGGATCGAGCCGGAGACGATCATCCGTCTCGCCGGGCATCCGCGGATCGTCGCGGTCAAGGACTGCTCCTACGACTTCCTCGGCACCCAGAAGGTGCTGTCCCGCACGGACCTCGCCTACTACGCCGGTTGCGACGAGCACAACCTCGCCCTGTACGCGGTGGGCGCGGCGGGCTGCATCAGCACGGTGGCCAATGTGACGCCGCGTCATGTCCGTTCCGTACTGGACGCGTTCGACGCCGGCGACACGGCCGGCGCGGCCCGCCGCCAGCAGCGGGCCACCGGGCTCATCGAGGCGATGATGTCCGCGGACCTGCCCGGCACGGTCACCGCCAAGGCCGTCCTCAGCGCGCTGAACCTGCCCGCCGGCCCGGTCCGCCCACCCCTGCGGCCCGCCGGCCGTGCGGCGACCGACCGGCTGCTGGCGGAGTACGAGCGGCTGACGGCCACCGGCTGACCGTCAGGGTGTTCGCGACTTTCAGCACGGACGCGTGGGAAAGGCCCGTGGCCCGTACCGCGTCGGTGTGCGGTACGGGCCACAGGCCGTGCGGGGATGACCGGTCAGCCCCAGATGTACTCGTCGCCGATCAGGCCGACGTGCTGCAGCACGTCCTCCATCGGGTCGTCGACCTGGCCGGTGTTGATCAGGCCGATCCGCGGGCCGTTGTGCGAGGCCGTGTTGGTCTCGTCCGCGTGCGCGGCACCCGCCGGAAGCCAGCACACCGTCGCCGCGGCAACCACCCCGGCCAGCCGGCGCACCGCGATCCTCACCCGCTCGTTCGTCATTGCTCGTCCTCGTCTCAGCGGTTCGGCATCCGATCGGACCTTGCGTCCACCCGTTCATCTGCAGAAGCCGCCCCGAGGACACGGACGGTAATCCTTTTAAGCGATCGTCGCGAGCGAGGCGTGACGTCAGTTGTGACTGTGCAGCACCTCGTTCAGACCGCCCCACTCGGCGTTGTTCGGGCGGGCCTCGACCGTGCCGGTGACGGAGTTGCGGCGGAAGAGGATGTTGGAGGCGCCGGACAGTTCGCGGGCCTTGACGATCTGGCCGTCGGGCAGGGTGACGCGGGTGCCGGCGGTGAGGTAGAGGCCCGCCTCGACCACGCAGTCGTCGCCGAGCGCGATGCCGATGCCGGCCTCGGCGCCGATGAGGGAGCGCTCGCCGATCGCTACCCGCTCCTTGCCGCCACCCGAGAGCGTGCCCATGGTGGACGCGCCGCCGCCGATGTCCGAGCCGTCGCCGACGACGACGCCCTGCGAGATCCGGCCCTCCACCATCGACGTGCCGAGGGTGCCGGCGTTGAAGTTGACGAAGCCCTCGTGCATGACGGTGGTGCCGGCGGCGAGGTGGGCGCCGAGGCGGACCCGGTCGGCGTCGGCGATGCGCACGCCGGCCGGGGCCACGTAGTCGGTCATGCGCGGGAACTTGTCGACACCGAAGACGCTCAGGTGCAGGCCGCGGGCGCGGGCGGCGAGGCGGACGGTCTCCAGGGTGTCGACGGCGACCGGGCCGAGCGAGGTCCAGGCGACGTTGGCGAGGAGACCGAAGATGCCGTCCAGGCTCTGCTCGTTCGGCCTGACCAGGCGGTGCGAGAGCAGGTGCAGGCGCAGATAGGCGTCGTGGGTGTCGAGCGGCTTGTCGTCCAGCGAGGAGATGACCGTACGGACCGCCACGACCTCCACACCGCGCACATCGTCCTTGCCGAGGGCGGCCACGCCGTGCTCGCCGAGCAGCTCGGCGGTGCGCGCCTCGTCGAGGCGCTCGGAACCGGCGGGGCCGGGCTCGGCGGTGAGCTCGGGGGCGGGGAACCAGGTGTCGAGGACGGTACCGTCGGCGGCGATCGTGGCAAGGCCGGCGGCCACGGCGCCGGTGGTGCGAGGAGCAGTCTTGTCGGTCATGAGGGCAACCTAACCGGCCGGGGCCCACCGATGCGAACCCACAGCCGGGCGTCTCAGGTGCCGGGCGCGTCGACGGGCCGCGCACCGCTTCCACCGTCGGGGATCACCCGGGCCAGCACCTCCCGGGCGTACTCCTTGTCGTATGCCACGTCGGTGAGCAGCACCTGCAGACAGAGGCCGTCCATCAGTGCGATCAGCGCCCGTGCCGTGACCGGGTCCGTGCGGCGGGTGAGCAGCTCGGCCACTCCGTCGGCCCACTCGGCGGCGACGGGGCGCAGGGCGGGGCGGCGCAGGGCGGCCAGATAGAGCTCGTACTCCAGCTCGACGCCGGTGCGGTCGCCGGCGAGCCAGTCGCCCAGCAGGGCGGCGAGTTCGCCGGCCAGGTCCGTGCCGGGGTCGCTCAGGGAGCCGTGCGCGGCGATCACCTTGGCGAAGCCCTCGCCCGTCTGCCGCAGCGTGGCGACCAACAGCTCGTCGAGCGTCCTGAAGTGGTACGTGGTGGAGCCGAGGGGCACATCGGCCTCGGCGGCGACGGACCGGTGGCTCAGCCCGGCGATGCCCTTGGCGCCGACGACCCGGATCGCCGCGTCGATGATCCGCCGGCGCCGCTCGGGGTCGTACCGCCGGGCCATCAGTGCGCGCCTCCCAGGTTGAGCACCACGACCCCGACGATGATCAGCGCGATCCCCGCGGCCTTGGTGAGGCTCATCCCCTCTCCCAGGAACAGCATGCCGATCACCGCGACGGCGGCCGTACCGACGCCGGCCCAGATGGCGTACGCCGTGCCGACCGACACCGTCTTCAGCGTCTGCGCGAGCAGCGCGAACGCGACGGCGTACCCGAGGGCGGTCAGCAGGGAGGGCCACAGCCTGCTGAAACCGTCGCAGTACTTCATGGCGGTGGTGGCGGCCACCTCGGCGGCTATGGCTCCGGCGAGCAGCAGATATCCCATGTGTACGACCGTACACAACGATGCGTACGCCCGTACACATCCCGACTCGGGCAACACCTGGAACCGATACGGAAAACGCTTGCGGAATCGGCTGCTGAACGGTCGTCGTCTCCACTAGTGTTTCACCGCTCAAGTACCGGACCGTCACGGCCGCGACCGTCGCCACGGGCTCCGCTGGAGGAACCGCGCATGCCAGAAAGCACGTCTCGGCGCCCGCAGAACCAACCGTGGGAGAACAACTGGACCCCCGACACCTCCCGGGTGCCCGGCACCCGACGGCTCTGGCTGGCGGGCGCCCTCGCCTTGGCCACGATCGTCGCGTGCGTGACCGCGATATCCGTCATGCAGACGCAGCCTGACGAGCAGTCACCCCTGAGTCAGTCCCCCGCGGCCGACGAGGCGTCCATACCCGGGCTGATCTCCTTCGCCACTCCCTCGGCGAGCGCCACCATCACCCCGCCCGGCGGGAAGAGCGCCCTGCCGTCCGCACAGCCCACCCGGACGGCGTCCCACCGGCCCACCCCCACCGTCACCGCGTCCAAGTCCCCCGCGCCCCACACCACTTCACCGGCCCCGAAGCCGCCGTCGACCACCTGGCGCTCCCTGCGCTCGGTCAACTACCCGGACCACTACTGGCGGGTGAGCCACGGACAGGTCACGCTCGAGGCGATCACCTCGTCCTCGGACCGCAGGGACGCGACCTTCAAGCTGGTGCAGGGCCTGGCCTCCCCCTCCTGCCACTCCTTCGTCACCGCCGACGGCAGCTACCTGCGCCACCGCGACTTCCAGCTGCGCGCCGAACGCCACGACGGCTCCCGCCTCTTCCAGCAGGACGCCACGTTCTGCCCCCGCTCCACCGGCCACTCCGGCGTGATCATGCTGGAGTCCGTCAACTACCCGGGCCGCTTCCTGCGCCACCAGAACTTCCGTCTGCGCCTGGACGAGTACCGGCACGGCGACCGGAACTTCTCCGCCGACTCGGCGTTCCGCCTGGTGGACGGCCTGAACTGAGGCCGGGCACGACAGTGGCCCCCGGCGCTGCCGCCGGGGGCCACTGAAACAGCCGGGGGAAAACAGGCTCAGACGTTGAACCCGAGCGCCCGAAGCTGCTCGCGCCCGTCGTCCGTGATCTTGTCGGGACCCCACGGCGGCATCCAGACCCAGTTGATGCGCAGCTCGCTGACGAGGCCGTCCGTGGCGGACTTGGCCTGGTCCTCGATGACGTCGGTGAGCGGGCAGGCCGCGGACGTCAGGGTCATGTCGACGGTCGCCACATTGGAGTCGTCGATGTGAATGCCGTAGATCAGGCCGAGGTTGACGACGTCGATGCCCAGCTCGGGGTCGACGACGTCCATCAGGGCCTCGCGGAGCTCCTCCTCCGAGACCGGCTTCATCTCCAGGGTCTCGCTCATGCCGTCTTCCTTTCCGCGTCGGCGCCCAGCGCCTGGGCCGTCGCGTCCTTCCACGCCATCCAGCTCAGGAGGGCGCACTTGACCCGGGCCGGGTACTTGGACACCCCGGCGAACGCGACCGCGTCCTCCAGGACGTCCTCCATCGCGTCGTCGGGCTCGATCCTGCCCTTGGACTGCATCAGCTCCAGGAAGGTCTCCTGGATCTTCTGCGCCTCGGCCAGCTCCTTGCCGACGAGGAGTTCGTTCAGTACAGAGGCGGAGGCCTGGCTGATCGAGCAGCCCTGGCCCTCGTAGGAGACGTCGCTGATCGTCGTGCCGTCGTACTTCACGCGCAGCGTGATCTCGTCGCCGCACGTCGGGTTGACGTGGTGCACCTCGGCGTCGCCATCCCTCAGACCACGCCCGTGCGGGTTCTTGTAGTGGTCCAGGATGACTTCCTGGTACATCGAATCCAGCTTCACCGATCAGCCTCTCAGCCGAAGAAGTTCCGTACGTGCTCCAGTCCGTCGACCAGAGCGTCGATCTCGGCCGGCGTGGAGTACAGATAGAACGACGCTCGCGTGGTCGCAGGAATTCCGTACCTCAGGCAGACCGGCCGTGCGCAGTGGTGGCCGACCCGGACCGCTATGCCCTGCTCGTCGAGGACCTGGCCCACGTCGTGCGGGTGGATGTCACCGAGCGTGAAGGAGATCGCGGCGCCGCGGTCCTCTGCCGTCGTCGGACCGATGATGCGCAGGTCGGGGACCTCGGCCAGCCGCTTCACCGCGTACTCGGTGAGTGCGTGCTCATGGGCGAGGATCTTGTCCATGCCGATCGAGGTGAGGTAGTCGATCGCCGCGCCCAGACCGACCGCCTGCGCGATCGGCGGGGTGCCCGCCTCGAACTTGTGCGGGGCGGGGGCGTACGTCGACGAGTGCATCGACACGGTCTCGATCATCTCGCCGCCGCCGAGGAACGGAGGCAGGTCCTCCAGCAGCTCCTGGCGGCCCCAGAGGACGCCGATGCCGGTCGGGCCGCACATCTTGTGGCCGGTGAAGGCCACGAAGTCGGCCTGCAGGGCCTGCACGTCCAGCGGCATGTGCGGGGCGGCCTGCGAGGCGTCGACGCAGACCAGCGCACCGACCTCCTGGGCGCGCCGCACGATCGCCTCGACGGGGTTGACCGTGCCCAGGATGTTGGAGACCAGCACGAAGGAGACGATCTTCGTCTTCTCGGTGATGATCTCCTCGATGTTGGACAGGTCGAGGCGGCCGTCGTCGGTCAGGCCGAACCACTTCAGCTTCGCGCCCGTGCGCTGCGCCAGCAGCTGCCACGGCACGATGTTGGAGTGGTGCTCCATCTCCGTGATGACGATCTCGGTCTCGGAGTCCACCCGGTAGGGCTCGTCGGCCCAGCCGAGCATGTTCGCCACGAGGTTGAGCGACTCGGAGGCGTTCTTGGTGAAGATCACCTCGTCGCGGCTCGGCGCGTTGATGAAGGCGGCGACCTTGTCGCGCGCGCCCTCGTACAGCGCCGTGGCCTCCTCGGCGAGCACATGCACACCGCGGTGGACGTTGGCGTTGTAGCGCTCGTAGTACTCGTTCAGGGCGTCCAGCACCTGGCGCGGCTTCTGCGAGGTCGCCGCGTTGTCCAGGTACACGAGCTTCTTGCCGTCGTGGATCTGTCGGTCCAGAACGGGGAAGTCCTTGCGGATCGCCTCGGTGTCGAGGAGGCCCGGCAGCTGTGTCACGCGGATGCGCCACCCTTCACGTATGCCTCGTAGCCCTCGTTCTCCAGCTTGTCGGCGAGCTCGGGACCGCCGGACTCGGCGATCCGGCCGGCCGCGAACACGTGGACGTGGTCGGGCTTGATGTAGCGCAGGATGCGCGTGTAGTGCGTGATCAGCAGGGTGCCGACCTCGCCCGTCTCGCGGACGCGGTTCACACCCTCCGACACGATGCGGAGCGCGTCGACGTCCAGACCGGAGTCCGTCTCGTCGAGGATCGCGACCTTCGGCTTGAGCAGCTCCAGCTGGAGGATCTCGTGGCGCTTCTTCTCACCGCCGGAGAAGCCCTCGTTGACGTTGCGCTCGGCGAAGGAGGGGTCGATGTTGAGGCGCTCCATGGCCTCCCTGACCTCCTTCACCCAGGTACGCAACTTGGGGGCCTCGCCTCGGATGGCGGTGGCGGAGGTGCGCAGGAAGTTGGAGACCGAGACGCCGGGGACCTCGACCGGGTACTGCATCGCCAGGAACAGTCCCGCGCGGGCGCGCTCGTCGACGGACATCTCCAGGACGTCCTCGCCGTCGAGGGTGACGGTGCCCTGGGTGATCGTGTACTTCGGGTGACCCGCGAGCGAGTAGGCGAGGGTCGACTTGCCCGAGCCGTTGGGGCCCATGATGGCGTGCGTCTCGCCCTGCTTCACGGTGAGGTCGACGCCCTTGAGGATCTCCTTCGTGGCGTTGTCGGCCTCGACGGTGACGTGCAGGTCTCGGATTTCAAGCGTTGCCATGGGTGCCTCAGGACTCCTGGGTGAGGGAGACGAGAACGTCGTCCCCTTCGATCTTTACGGGGTATACGGGGACGGGGCGCGTCGCGGGGAGGCCGGACGGCTTGCCGGTGCGCAGGTCGAAGCTGGAGCCGTGCAGCCAGCACTCGATCTGGCAGTCCTCCACCTCGCCCTCGGAGAGCGAGACGTTCGCGTGGGAGCAGATGTCGTAGATCGCGAACACCTCCCCCTCGGTGTGCACGATGGACACCGGCGTGCCGTCGAGTTCCACCCGCTTCGGGGTGTCCTCCTCCAGCTCACTCAGCGCACATACGCGTACGAAGGTCATCCGACCGACGCCTCCAGCTCCTCTTCGATCCTGGCGATCAGTCGCTCCTCGATGTCCGCGATGCCGATCTGCTGGACCAGCTCGGCGAAGAAGCCGCGGACCACCAGGCGGCGGGCCTCGTGCTCCGGGATACCGCGGGCCATCAGGTAGAACAGCTGCTCGTCGTCGAAGCGGCCGGTGGCGCTCGCGTGGCCGGCGCCGACGATCTCGCCGGTCTCGATCTCCAGGTTCGGCACCGAGTCGACCCGCGCGCCGTCCGTGAGGACGAGGTTGCGGTTCATCTCGTAGGTGTCCGTGCCCTCGGCCGCGGCCTGGATCAGCACGTCACCGATCCACACCGCGTGCGCTTCGTCGCCCTGGAGCGCGCCCTTGTAGGCGACGTTGGACTTGCAGTGCGGGGTGTTGTGGGTGACCAGCAGGCGGTGCTCCTGGTGCTGCCCGGCGTCGGTGAAGTACAGGCCGAACAGCTCGGCCTCGCCGCCGGGGCCGGCGTAGGTCACGCGCGGGTGGAGGCGTACGACGTCGCCGCCGAAGGTGACGACGATCGACTTGAAGCTCGCGTCCCGCCCGACGAGGGCGTTGTGCTGGGCGACATGGACGGCCTTCTCGTCCCAGTCCTGGACCGAGACGACGGTCAGCTTGGCGCCGTCACCCAGGATGTAGTCGACGTTGCCGGCGAGAACGGTGTCACCGGTGTGGTCGATGACGACGACGGCCTCGGCGAAGGCTCCGAGCTCGATGACCTGGTGGCCGTAGGCGACCCCGCCCTGGCCGTGCACGGCGATCCGGATCGGCTCGGTGAGCACCGTCTCCTTGGGGACGGTGACGACACCGGCCTTCTCGAACGCCGAGTACGCCTGGGCGGCGATGCGGTCCACCGGGGTGCCGGCCCTGCCGAGCCGCGCGTCGTCGCGGCCCACGGTCTCGACGACGACGCCCGCGGGGGCCTCGACCTCGACCTTCACGCCCTCGCCGGTGGCGACGGCGGTGCCGTCGTGCAGGCCGCGCAGGCGCTCCAGCGGGGTGAACCGCCACTCCTCCTCACGGCCGTGCGGGACCGGGAAGTCCGCCACGTCGAAGGACGGGGGCGCGCTCATGCGCGTGGCGACGGTCGACTCGGCCGCAACGGCGATCGAGCCGGCGGTGGTGGAGCCCACCGGGATGTTCTGAGCCTCAGCCATGGCTGTCGTTGTGCTCTCTTCCTACGTCAGAAATCTGCTGCTGCTTCTCGGGGGTACGGTCAGCCGACCGCGCCTTCCATCTGCAGCTCGATCAGCCGGTTGAGCTCAAGGGCGTACTCCATGGGCAGCTCCTTGGCGATCGGCTCGACGAAGCCGCGCACGATCATCGCCATCGCCTCGTCCTCGGAGAGACCACGGCTCATCAGGTAGAAGAGCTGGTCCTCGGAGACCTTGGAGACAGTCGCCTCGTGACCCATGGACACGTCGTCCTCACGGACGTCCACGTACGGGTAGGTGTCGGACCGGGAGATCGTGTCGACGAGCAGAGCGTCGCACAGCACGTTGGACTTCGCGCCCGGAGCGCCCTCGCCGATCTCGATCAGACCGCGGTAGGACGTACGGCCGCCACCGCGTGCCACCGACTTGGAGACGATGTTGGACGAGGTGTTCGGCGCCATGTGGACCATCTTGGCGCCGGCGTCCTGGTGCTGGCCCTCGCCCGCGAAGGCGATGGACAGGGTCTCGCCCTTGGCGTGCTCGCCCATCAGGTAGACGGCCGGGTACTTCATCGTCACCTTGGAGCCGATGTTGCCGTCGATCCACTCCATGGTCGCGCCCTCGTAGGCCACGGCGCGCTTGGTGACCAGGTTGTAGACGTTGTTCGACCAGTTCTGGATGGTCGTGTAGCGGCAGCGGGCGTTCTTCTTGACGATGATCTCGACGACCGCGGAGTGCAGCGAGTCCGACTTGTAGATCGGGGCGGTGCAGCCCTCGACGTAGTGCACGTAGGCACCCTCGTCGACGATGATCAGGGTCCGCTCGAACTGGCCCATGTTCTCCGTGTTGATCCGGAAGTAGGCCTGGAGCGGGATCTCCACGTGCACGCCCGGCGGCACGTAGATGAAGGAACCGCCGGACCACACGGCGGTGTTCAGCGACGCGAACTTGTTGTCACCGACCGGGATGACCGTGCCGAAGTACTCCTTGAAGAGCTCCGGGTGCTCCTTCAGGGCGGTGTCGGTGTCGAGGAAGATGACGCCCTGCTCCTCCAGGTCCTCGCGGATCTGGTGGTAGACGACCTCGGACTCGTACTGGGCGGCGACACCGGCCACGAGGCGCTGCTTCTCCGCCTCGGGGATGCCGAGCTTGTCGTACGTGTTCTTGATGTCCTCGGGCAGGTCCTCCCAGGACTCCGCCTGCTTCTCCGTGGAGCGCACGAAGTACTTGATGTTGTCGAAGTCGATGCCCGACAGGTCCGAGCCCCAGGTCGGCATGGGCTTCTTCTCGAAGAGCCGCAGGCCCTTGAGACGGAGCTTGGTCATCCACTCCGGCTCCGACTTCTTCGCGGAGATGTCCCGGACGACGTCCTCGTTCAGGCCGCGCTTGGCAGAGGCACCGGCCTCGTCGGAGTCGGCCCAGCCGAATTCGTAGTTGCCCAGGCCCTCGAGCTCAGGGTGAGCAGTCTCCGTGGGGAGAGTCATGCGGGGTTCCTCCCGGCCGTGCTTGCAGATGCGTTCTGGGTGGTGGAAGTTTTCGGGGTCTTCGGAATGAAGGTGGTGCAGACACCGTCGCCGTGCGCGATGGTGGCCAGCCGCTGTACGTGAGTACCGAGCAACTCGGCGAAAAATTCCGTCTCGGCCTCGCACAGTTGCGGAAACTGCTCGGCGGCATGGGCGACCGGGCAGTGGTGCTGGCACAACTGCTCGCCGGTGGGGGCGCTGCGCGCCGTAGCAGCGTACCCGTCCACGCTCAGGGCCTTGGCCAGCGCTTCCGTCCGCTCCTCGGGGGCGGCCGCCTCGACCGCCTTGCGGTACGCGCCCGCCTGGGCGGCGATCCGGGCGCGGGCGAAGGCGGCGACCGCCTCGCTGCCGCCCTCCCGCTCGGCGATCCAGCGCAGCGCGTCGACGGCGAGCTTGTCGTACGACTGGTCGAAGGCGTCCCGGCCGCAGTCGGTCAGGGCGAACACCTTGGCGGGCCGGCCGCGCGTCCGCGCCCCGTAGACCCGCTGCTCGCGCGCCTCGACGACATCGTCGGTGACCAGCGCATCCAGATGCCGCCGTACGGCCGCCTGGGTGAGTCCGAGCCGTCCGGCGAGTTCGGCGACGGTCGACGGGCCGTGGTCCAGGATGGACCGCGCGACCCGGTTGCGCGTCGAGCGCTCCCCGGTCGCGAACTCCTCCTGAGGGGCCCCCGTGGGGGTCTCCCGAGCCTCGCCGACGTTTTTCACAACGCCATTGTTGCGTAATTCCTCAGAGCGTGACAAGCGGCGTCCGGATCGGCGACTGGTGCGCTGCGTCACTTAGGCATACCTAAGCTGACCTGCGAAAACGATCATTGATCGATCAGATCGAGCAGTTCCCGCCCCCGCCCGACCGAGGGACCGGGCCCCTTACCTAGACTCTGGACCCATGCGAAGTGAGCCCGTGCTCCAGGTCCAGGCCTTGGTGAAGCGGTACGGCGACAAGACCGCGGTGAACGGCCTCGACCTGGTGGCCGGGGCGGGCATCACCGCCGTTCTCGGACCCAACGGCGCCGGCAAGACGACCACCGTCGAGACGTGCGAGGGGTACCGCAGGCCGGACTCCGGCACCGTGCGCGTCCTGGGCCTCGACCCGGTGCGGCAGACCCGCGAGCTGCATCCGCGGATCGGCGTGATGCTCCAGTCCGGCGGCGTCTACTCCGGCGCCCGCGCGGACGAGATGCTCCGCCACGTGGCCCGGTTGCACGCGCACCCGCTGGACGTGGACGCGCTGATCGAACGCCTCGGCCTCGGCAGCTGCGGCCGGACCTCCTACCGTCGCCTCTCCGGCGGCCAGCAGCAGCGGCTCGCGCTGGCGATGGCCGTGGTCGGGCGCCCGGAACTGGTGTTCCTGGACGAGCCGACCGCGGGCCTCGACCCGCAGGCCCGCCGCGCCACCTGGGATCTCGTACGGGACCTGAAGGAGGACGGCGTCTCCGTGATCCTCACGACCCACTACATGGACGAGGCCGAACAGCTCGCGGACGACGTCGCGATCATCGACGGGGGCAGGGTCATCGCCCAGGGCTCCCCCGAGGAGCTGTGCCGCGGCGGCGCCGAGAACACCCTGCGCTTCACCGGCCGCCCCGGCCTCGACGTCGGCTCGCTGCTCAAGGCGCTCCCCGCGGACTGCGCGGCCGCCGAGCTGACGCCGGGCTCGTACCGGGTGGCCGGCAAGGTCGATCCCCAGCTGCTGGCGACGGTGACCTCGTGGTGCGCACAGCACGGGGTGATGCCGGACCGGATCTCGGTGGAACGGCACACCCTGGAGGACGTCTTCTTGGAGCTGACCGGCAAGGAGCTGCGCTCGTGACGATCACGGCCGACAAGGGCATGTACGCGCCGAAGCCCGGCGCCGCCCCGCTCTCCCGCATGATCACGGCGCAGGCGGCGCTGGAGACGAGGATGCTGCTGCGCAACGGCGAGCAGCTGCTGCTGACGGTGATCATCCCGACGCTGCTGCTCGTCCTGTTCAGTGCCGTCGACATCGTCGACACCGGTGCCGGCGAGGCCGTCGACTTCGTCGCCCCCGGCATCCTCGCGCTCGCCGTGATGTCGACGGCGTTCACGGGCCAGGCCATCGCGACGGGCTTCGAACGCCGCTACGGCGTGCTCAAGCGGCTCGCCTCCTCGCCGCTGCCGCGCTGGGGACTGATGACGGCGAAGACGGCGTCGGTCCTGGTCACCGAGGTCCTCCAGGTACTCCTGGTGACGGTGATCGCCTTCGCGCTGGGCTGGTCGCCGCACGGCAACCCCCTCGCCGTGCTCCTCCTGCTGATCGTCGGCACGGCGGCCTTCTCGGGCCTCGGCCTGCTGATGGCCGGAACCCTGAAGGCGGAGGCCACCCTGGCCGCCGCGAACCTGGTCTTCCTGCTGCTGCTCGTCGGCGGCGGGGTGATCGTCCCGCTGGACAAGTTCCCGGACGCCGCGCAGAGCGTGCTGGGCCTGCTGCCCATCTCGGCGCTGTCGGACGGCCTGCGGGACGTGCTCCAGCACGGGGCCGGGATGCCCTGGGGCGATCTCGGGATCCTCGCCGCATGGGCGGTCGTGGGCCTGGCGGCGGCGGGGAGGTTCTTCCGCTGGGAGTGAGGGACGAGCCTCCCCGGCACCCCTCGTGAAAGCGTGCACAAGCCCCCGCCTACGATGGTCGGCGTGCCAAACGTGACCCGCGCCGACGCAGCAGCCGCCGTGCGCAACCCCCTCGCTTTCATCGCCGCACGCTGGACCCCGACACCCCGGACGGTTCAGCGGGCGGCCCTCGCCGCGCTCGTCATGTCGGTGGTCATCGTGGTCACCGGCGGCGCAGTACGGCTGACCGGCTCGGGCCTCGGCTGCCCGACCTGGCCCAAGTGCACCGCCGACTCCCTGACCGCCACCCGGGAGATGGGCCTGCACGGCGTCATCGAGTTCGGCAACCGCCTGCTCGCCTACGTGCTGTGCGCCGCGGTCGGCTGGGCGATCATCGCCGCGCGCTCCGAGAAGCCCCGTCGGCGCAGCCTGGTCCGGCTGGGCTGGGCGCAGTTCTGGCTCGTCATGGGCAACGCGGTGCTCGGCGGCATCGTCGTGCTCGTGGGCCTCAACCCGTACACGGTCGCGGCCCACTTCCTCCTGTCCTCGGTCCTGATCGCGGTCGCCACGGTGATGTGGCGGCGCACCCGGGAGGGCGACGAGGCGCCGCGTCCGCTGGTCGGCAAGGTCGTGCAGCAGCTGGTGTGGTTCCTGGTCGGCGTCACCGCCGCGCTGATCGCGGTCGGCACGGTGGTCACCGGCACGGGTCCGCACGCGGGCGACTCCAGCGAGGTGCCGCGCATGGACCTGCCGATGGGCATGACCTGGGAGGACGTCAGCAAGGTGCACGCCGTCCTGGCCTGGATCGTGGTGACGCTGACCTTCGCCCTGTGGTTCGTCCTCAAGGCGGTCGACGCCCCCAAGGGGCCGCTGAACCGCACGCGTGACCTGTTCCTGATCCTGCTCGCCCAGGGCGCCATCGGCTACGTCCAGTACTTCACGGACCTCCCCGAGGTGCTGGTCGGTGCGCACATGTTCGGCTCGTGCCTGGTGTGGATCGGCGCGGTGCTCGTGCTGCTGTCGCTGCGTGAACGCGGGCCGCTCGACCAGGCCGACGACGTTTCGGCCCCGGCGACTCAGGCGTACGCCGCCACCAGTGCGTCGATGGCCGGCCCCAGGTAGCTCCTGGTCAGCTCGCCCCGCCGGGCCGTCCACTGCCCGGCGGGCGGGACGGGATCCCCGTAGCGCCGCCGACGGATGTCCTCGACCACCTCGACGGGCGCCCCGAGAGCGGGCAGCACCTCCAGGGCCTCCCGCTTGGTGATCAGACGGCCCTCCCGCAGGGTGACGCTCGCGCGGGCGAAGGTCGTCAGGCCTACGTCCACCCAGGCGTCCTACGTCCACGGCCGCGCCCTGCGCACCACCGGCCGCCAGAACTCCCGCTGGTCGCGTACGACGAAGTCGTTGAGCTCCCCGTCCGGCACGGGCGGCAGCAGGCCCGTCGGCGGCGCCCCGTGCAGAACCCGGCCGAAAGCGTGCAGTTCGCGGCGGGTGACGGGGGTGACCGGCCGGCGCATCAACCGACGGTGGGCCCAGGTCAGATGCGGTCGCCCGGAGTCGTCGAGGGCGTCGGGAGTGAGATAGCTGCAGTGCAGCTTGGCGGCGAGCGGCTCGGCGCGCAGCCGGTTGTGCAGCACCGCCACACGCCACACGGCGCTCGGCGTCAACGGCCCCGGCACCACCGCGATCAGGTCGAGGTCACTGCGGCCCTCCTGGTAGTCGCCACCGGCGAGCGAGCCGTGCGCCCAGACGGCGACGGGGGCCAGAGCCCGGAGCTCGGCGAGAAAACGGTCGAGTAACGCAGCGGTCGGCATGAACCCAGTCTGGACACCTCACTCCAGCCCGTACACCCTGCGCGCGTTCCCCGCCGCGATCAGCCCGGCGACCCGCTGCGCGTCCTCCAGCGACCAGGCGCCGTCGGCCACCCAGTTTCCCAGCACCCGCCCCAGGGCCTCCCGGAACAGGCGCGCTCCCACCACATGCAGCTCGGGCAGCCCCTGGGCGCCGCTCGAGAAGAGGATCTTGCCGAAGGGGGCCAGCTCCAGGATCTCGGCGAGGACGGTCGCAGCCCGGGCGCCGGTGCGCACCAGGGCCGCGCCCGAGTCGGCGTAGACATGCGGGAAGACGCCGGCGAGGTGGGCGGCGTGGCGGTGGTACGGGTAGCCGTGCAGCAGGACCAGGTCGGTGCCCAGGCCGGCCGTCGCCCGCACGAAGTCGGTGAGCAGCACCGGATCCGTACGGTCGATGCGCAGTCCCGGCTCACCGAGTCCCGCGTGCAGTTGGAGCGGCAGCCCGGAGGCGACCGCGATCCACAGCAGGTGCCGTAGCAGCACCGGGTCGCTCAGCTCCCCGCCGACCCGGCGTGCGGCCAGCCAGCGGCCCGCCGCGCCCCGTACCTCACCCGGCCCCGGCGGCTCGGGCGCGAGCGCGAGGCCGTGCCTGACGCCCGCCACGGACGTGAAGGCGACGGCGTTCGCGGCGGCTCCGTGCACCGACTCGGCGAGGTTGGCGAGGAACGACTCGACGGTGCCGGAGGTGTCGGCCACCTGCTCGGCCAGCAGCTCCAGACGGACGATCTCACGCGCCTCGGCGGTCGAGGCGGAGGCCATCTCGGAGGGACCGGTGAGGTCGCCGGGCAGCCCGGTGTCGACCAGGTACGTGGTGATTCCGCTGCCACGCAGCAGACGCCGGACCGCATCCGGTACGCCGAGTTCGCGACGCCGGGCGAGATAGCGGGCAGGCGGGCAGTGCGGCTCCAGGCCGAGCAGCGGGGGGCACCATCTCCGTACGGCGAAGCCGGTCTGGGTGTCGAAGAGGGTGGTTCCGGGGGCGGGTGGGCCCTCGGTGCGGGACAGCTGGGCCTCGAAGGTGCCGAGGCCCAGCTCTGTTGTCAGGACGCCGTGGCAGTACTGGTCCACCAGGGACGGCGTTTCGATCATCCGGGCTCCCCGTGGCTCGTGCGGTTACGAGTCCTAACGGGTGAACCGGGGGTGAGGTGTTGCGTTCGGGTGCCTGTTCGGCCGCGGGCCCGTGGTTCAGCCGCCCACCTGGATGCCGGCCATGCGCTTCCATTCGTACGAGCCCGTCTTCACCTTCGCCGCGAACTCGCCGTCGAAAGCCTCGTGGACGGTGATGCCGGACCTCTGCACGGCCTGCTCCGCGATCGCGTACGTCGGCGCCACCAGGTCGCCCCAGCCGCCGTCCTCGCCCACCAGGACGATCCGGGCGCCGCGGTCGCCGATGTACGCGACCTGGCCCTCGGCGCCGCCGTGGGCCTTGGCGAAGGCGTTGATCTGCTTGGCGAGGCGGGCCACCTTGCGCTCGGCCTTCGCGTCAACCTGCTGCGTGTCTCCCATGGCCAGGATGCTACCGACGAGTAGATCAAACGGCGACGGGCGGGGTGCGTGGCCTTGACCACGCACCCCGCCCGTCGACGAGTGCTATCGCAGGAAGGGGTCCACCGCCACCGCCACGAACAGCAGCGACACATAGGTGATGGACCAGTGGAACAGGCGCATCTCCTTGAGCTTGGCGCCCGTGACCTCGGCCTGGGCGCGCGCCTGCAGCGCGTGGGCCTCCCACAGCCACCAGCCGCCCGTCACCAGGGCCACCACCGTGTAGAACCAGCCGGTGTAGCCGAGCGGCTGCAGGAGCAGTGACGCACCGACCATCACCCAGCTGTAGAGGACGATCTGCCGGGCGACCACCTTGTTCGAGACGACGACCGGAAGCATCGGCACGCCCACGCGCGCGTAGTCGTCCTTCACCTTCATCGACAGCGGCCAGTAGTGCGGCGGCGTCCAGAAGAAGATGACGAGGAAGAGGATGGCGGCGGCGTACGACAGGGAGTTCGTGACCGACGACCAGCCGATGAGGACGGGCATGCAGCCCGCGATGCCCCCCCACACGATGTTCTGCGACGTACGCCGCTTCAGGATCATCGTGTAGACGACGACGTAGAACAGCAGGGCGCCCAGCGACAGCCACGCGGACAGCCAGTTGACGAGCAGTCCGAACCAGAGCGTGGAGACGACGGCGAGGGTGATGCCGAAGACGAGGCCCTCTCGCGGGGAGACCATGCCGGTGACCAACGGCCGCTGCGAGGTGCGGTCCATGAGCGCGTCGATGTCACGGTCGATGTACATGTTCAGCGCGTTGGCGCCGCCCGCGGACAGATAGCCGCCCATGCAGGTCGCGAGTACCAGCCAGAGGTCCGGCACACCCTGCTCGGCAAGGAACATCACCGGGACCGTGGTGATGAGCAGAAGCTCGATGATCCGCGGCTTGGTCAGCGCCACGAACGCCTTCACACGGGCCCCGAACGGCCGGTGGGTCGGGCTCGTCCCGGTTACTCCCGCAGGACGGGATTCAACGGCCGTCACGCACACCCCTGACAGAGACATCCCAGCAAGCCTCCCCGTGTGAAGTCCCGGTAAAGGCTCGCGCGTACCACGCCACTGTAGACGTTGCCCATACTGCGGCCTTCGCGGGGGTGGGTCGTGTTGGGCGGTGCGCTCAGGGGTGCATGCCGGGGGCCGATTGAGCAGTCGGATGAGCGGCTCCGTATTCATTTGCCGAATGCGGAATGGCCCGGTCGGGGGGCGGATCCCCGCGACTCCCGGCAGTCTGGAATGACGCGAGAAAACGCACGTTCTTACGGGGGTAGGCTCGACAACGGCCGGTGGGCGCGATGTACACCGGCAGCCGGTGTACGTCCAGGTCACCGGCCTTCGACATGTGGAGAGGAGCCCTGACCCAGGGTGAGCACCAAGCCGACCACCACAGACCTCGAGTGGACCGAGCTGGACCAGCGGGCCGTCGACACCGCCCGCGTCCTGGCCGCCGATGCCGTACAGAAGGTCGGCAACGGCCATCCGGGTACGGCGATGAGCCTCGCGCCGGCCGCCTACACCCTCTTCCAGAAGGTGATGCGGCATGACCCGGCGGACGCCGACTGGGTGGCGCGGGACCGTTTCGTGCTGTCCGCCGGCCACTCGTCCCTGACCCTCTACACCCAGCTGTACCTGGCCGGCTTCGGCCTGGAGCTGGACGATCTGAAGGCCTTCAGGACGTGGGGGTCGAAGACCCCGGGCCACCCCGAGTACGGCCACACCAAGGGCGTCGAGACCACCACCGGCCCGCTCGGCCAGGGTGTCGCCAACGCGGTGGGCATGGCGATGGCCGCCCGTTACGAGCGCGGTCTGTTCGACCCGGACGCCCCGCAGGGCGCGTCCCCGTTCGACCACTTCGTCTACTGCATCGCCGGTGACGGCTGCCTCCAGGAGGGCATCTCCGCCGAGGCCTCCTCCCTCGCGGGCCACCAGAAGCTCGGCAACCTGATCCTGCTGTGGGACGACAACCACATCTCGATCGAGGGCGACACCGAGACCGCGGTCTCCGAGGACACCGTCAAGCGGTACGAGGCCTACGGCTGGCACGTCCAGCGCGTTGCTCCGAAGCCGGACGGCGACCTCGACCCGCACGCGATCTACAACGCGATCGAGGAGGCCAAGAAGGTCACGGACCGGCCGTCCTTCATCGCGATGCGCTCGATCATCGCCTGGCCCGCCCCGAACGCGCAGAACACCGAGGCCGCCCACGGCTCGGCGCTCGGCGACGAGGAGGTCGCGGCCACCAAGCGCGTCCTCGGCTTCGACCCGGAGCAGTCCTTCGAGGTCTCCGACGAGGTCCTCGGCCACACCCGCAAGGCCCTCGACCGCGGGCATCAGGCCAAGGCCGAGTGGGAGAAGTCCTTCCAGGAGTGGCGCAACAACAATCCCGAGCGCGCCGCCGAGTTCGACCGCATCAGCAAGGGCGAGCTGCCCACCGGCTGGGAGGAGAAGCTCCCGGTCTTCGAGCCCGGCAAGGGCGTCGCCACGCGTGCCGCGTCCGGCAAGGTGCTGCAGGCGCTCGGTCCGGTCATCCCCGAGCTGTGGGGCGGCTCGGCCGACCTGGCCGGCTCGAACAACACGACGATCGACAAGACGTCGTCGTTCCTCCCGGCGGACAACCCGCTGCCGGAGGCCGACCCGTACGGCCGGACCGTCCACTTCGGCATCCGCGAGCACTCGATGGCCGCGGAGATGAACGGCATCGCGCTGCACGGCCACACCCGTATCTACGGCGGCACGTTCCTCGTGTTCTCCGACTACATGCGCAACGCGGTGCGCCTGTCCGCGCTGATGCACCTGCCGGTGACGTACGTGTGGACGCACGACTCCATCGGCCTCGGCGAGGACGGTCCGACCCACCAGCCGGTCGAGCACCTGGCCTCGCTGCGGGCGATCCCGGGTCTGAACGTGGTCCGTCCGGCGGACGCCAACGAGACGGCGATCGCCTGGCGCGAGATCCTCAGGCGCTACACCAAGGAGTTCGGCAAGGGCGCCCCGCACGGCCTCGCGCTCACCCGCCAGGGCGTGCCGACGTACGAGCCGAACGAGGACGCGGCGAAGGGCGGTTACGTCCTGTTCGAGGCCGAGGGCGGCAAGCCCGAGGTCATCCTGATCGCGACCGGTTCCGAGGTGCACGTCGCCGTCGAGGCGCGCGAGCAGCTCCAGGCCGACGGCGTGCCCACGCGGGTGGTGTCCATGCCGTCCGTGGAGTGGTTCGAGGAGCAGGACCAGGGGTACCGGGACAGCGTCCTGCCGCCGTCCGTGAAGGCCCGTGTCGCGGTCGAGGCCGGTATCGGTCTCACCTGGCACAAGTACGTCGGGGACGCCGGCCGCATCGTTTCCCTCGAGCACTTCGGTGCGTCGGCCGACGGCAAGGTCCTTTTCCGCGAGTTCGGCTTCACTGCCGAGAACGTGGCCGCCGCCGCCCGGGAATCGATCGCCGCCACCCGGCGCTGACGCTCATATACGACACGTAGGAGATGCAATTTCCATGACAGACGCACTGAAGCGCCTCTCCGATGAAGGCGTCGCGATCTGGCTGGACGACCTGTCGCGCAAGCGGATCACGTCCGGCAACCTCGCCGAGCTGATCGACCAGCAGCACGTCGTGGGCGTCACCACCAACCCGACGATCTTCCAGAAGGCGATCTCGTCGGGTGACGGGTACGAGCAGCAGCTCGAGGACCTCGCCGCCCGCAAGGTCACCGTCGACGAGGCCGTCCGCATGATCACCACGGCGGACGTCCGGGACGCCGCCGACATCCTGCACCCGGTGTTCGAGGCCACCGGCGGCAAGGACGGCCGGGTGTCGATCGAGGTCGACCCGCGTCTCGCCCACAACACCAAGGCGACGATCGCCGAGGCCAGGCAGCTGGCCTGGCTGGTGGACCGGCCGAACACCCTGATCAAGATCCCGGCCACCAAGGCGGGCCTGCCGGCGATCACCGAGACGATCGGCAACGGCATCAGCGTCAACGTCACGCTGATCTTCTCGCTGGAGCGCTACCGCGAGGTCATGGACGCCTACCTCTCCGGTCTGGAGAAGGCGAAGGAGAAGGGCCTCGAGCTCTCCCTGATCCACTCGGTGGCGTCCTTCTTCGTGTCCCGGGTGGACACCGAGATCGACAAGCGGATCGACGCGCTCGGCACGCCCGAGGCCAAGGCGCTGCGCGGCAAGGCCGCCGTCGCCAACGCGCGGCTCGCCTACCAGGCGTACGAGGAGGTCTTCGGCTCGGACCGCTGGAGCGCGCTGGAGAGCGCGGGCGCGAACAAGCAGCGTCCGCTGTGGGCGTCGACCGGTGTGAAGGACAAGGCGTACAAGGACACCATGTACGTCGACGACCTGGTCGCGCCGAACACCGTGAACACCATGCCGGAGGCCACCCTGCTGGCCACCGAGGAGCACGGTGAGATCACCGGCAACACCGTCGCCGGTACCTACGAGCAGGCCCGTGCCGATCTGGACGCGGTCGAGCGGCTCGGAATCAAGTACGACGACGTCGTCCAGCTGCTGGAGGACGAGGGCGTCGAGAAGTTCGAGGCGTCCTGGAACGACCTGCTGGCGTCGACCGAGGCCGAACTCAAGCGCCTCGCCCCTTCGGAGGGCTGAAACCTTGTCGAGCAGCAACCCGCTGCGTGACCCCGCAGACCGACGGCTCCCGCGTATCGCGGGGCCGTCGGGCCTGGTCATTTTTGGCGTCACGGGCGATTTGTCACGAAAGAAGCTGATGCCCGCGGTGTACGACCTCGCCAACCGGGGTCTGCTGCCGCCGGGCTTCTCGCTGGTCGGGTTCGCCCGCCGCGAGTGGCAGAACGAGGACTTCGCGCAGGTGGTCCACGATGCCGTCAAGGAGCACGCCCGTACGCCGTTCCGCGAGGAGGTCTGGCAGCAGCTCATCCAGGGCATGCGCTTCGTCCAGGGCACCTTCGACGACGACGACGCCTTCGAGAGGCTGCGCGGCACGATCGAGGAGCTGGACAAGGCGCAGGGCACGGGCGGCAACTTCGCCTTCTATCTGTCGGTGCCGCCGCGGTCCTTCCCCGTGGTCATCCAGCAGCTGAAGAAGCACGGTCTTGCCGACCAGCGGGGCGGCTCCTGGCGGCGCGCGGTCATCGAGAAGCCCTTCGGCCACGACCTGAGGTCGGCCGAGGAGCTCAACAAGGTCGTGCACGAGGTCTTCGCCCCGGACCAGGTCTTCCGCATCGACCACTACCTGGGCAAGGAGACCGTCCAGAACATCCTGGCGCTGCGGTTCGCCAACACGATGTTCGAGCCGATCTGGAACCGGTCCTTCGTCGACCATGTGCAGATCACGATGGCCGAGGACATCGGCATCGGCGGCCGGGCCGGCTACTACGACGGCATCGGCGCCGCCCGTGACGTCATCCAGAACCACCTGCTCCAGCTGATGGCGCTGACCGCGATGGAGGAGCCCGCCTCCTTCGGCGCGGACGCGCTGGCAGCGGAGAAGACCAAGGTGCTCGGCGCCGTGCGGCTGCCGAAGGACCTGGGCCGCGACACCGTCCGCGGTCAGTACGCGGCCGGCTGGCAGGGTGGCGCGAAGGTCATCGGCTATCTCGACGAGGACGGTATCGACGCCCAGTCGAAGACCGACACCTACGCCGCGATCAAGCTGGGGATCGACAACCGCCGCTGGGCGGGCGTCCCCTTCTATCTGCGCACCGGCAAGCGCCTCGGCCGCCGCGTGACGGAGATCGCGGTGGTCTTCCAGCGCGCCCCGCACTCCCCCTTCGACACGACGGCCACCGAGGAGCTGGGCCAGAACGCGATCGTCATCCGCGTCCAGCCCGACGAGGGCGTCACCGTCCGCTTCGGCTCCAAGGTGCCCGGCACCTCCATGGAGATCCGGGACGTCTCCATGGACTTCGCGTACGGCGAGTCCTTCACGGAGTCCAGCCCGGAGGCGTACGAGCGGCTCATCCTGGACGTCCTGCTCGGCGACTCGAACCTCTTCCCGCGCACCGAGGAGGTCGAGCTGTCCTGGAAGATCCTCGACCCGATCGAGGAGTACTGGGACGGCAACGGCAAGCCCGCGCAGTACCCGGCGGGAACGTGGGGTCCCGTCGAGGCGGACGACATGCTCGAACGAGACGGACGGAGCTGGCGCCGGCCATGAAGATAGACCTCACCGACACCACCGCCAGCAAGATCAACAAGGCGCTCGTGCAGGGCCGCCGCGCCATCGGCACACCCGCCGTCGGCATGGTCCTCACCCTGGTCATCGTCACCGACGAGGAAAACGCCTACGACGCCCTGAAGGCCGCGAACGACGCCTCGCACGAGCACCCCTCGCGCACCCTCGTCGTCATCAGGCGCGTCTCGCGCTCGCCGCGCGACCGCACGAAGTCCCGCCTGGACGCCGAGGTCCGGGTGGGCGCCGACGCGGGCACCGGCGAGACGGTCGTGCTGCGGCTGTACGGCGACGTGGCCGACCACGCCCAGTCGGTCGTCCTGCCGCTGCTGCTGCCCGACGCCCCCGTGGTCGTCTGGTGGCCGGTGCACGCGCCCCTCGACCCGGCGCAGGACCCCCTCGGTGCGCTGGCCCAGCGCCGGGTCACCGACTCGTACGCGGCCGAGCAGCCGGTGCGGGACCTGGCCGTCCGCGCCAAGACCTACACCCCCGGTGACACAGACCTGTCGTGGACCCGCATCACGCCCTGGCGCTCGATGCTGGCCGCCGCCCTGGACCAGGTGGACTGCGAGGTCACGGGCGTGGAGGTGGAGGGCGAGGAGTTCAATCCGAGCTGTGAGCTGCTGGCGATGTGGCTCGCGGACCGGCTGGACGTCCCCGTCAGGCGCTCGTTGTCCTCCGGCCCGGGTCTCACGGCGGTCCGCATGGACACCGACTGCGGTGCGATCGCACTCGACCGCGCGGACGGCTCCCTGGCGACCCTGTCCATCCAGGGGCAGCCGGACCGTGCGGTGGCGCTCAAGCGCCGGGAGACGGCCGAGCTGATCGGGGAGGAGCTGCGGCGGCTGGACCCGGACGACACCTACGCGTCGGCGCTGCGGTACGGCGTGGACCGGCTGAACCCGTCGAGCGGCAAGGCCGCGGAGGCCGGGCCGCCGGCCAAAGGAGAAGCAGTCGCGGTCCGGGCTCCCGTCGAGACGGCTGCGAAAGCTCCCGCGAAGGACGCGGCGGCGCCGGCACCGGTGAAGAAGGCGGCGGCGAAGTGAACACTCCCCAACTCGTGGTCCATCACGACAAGGAGCTGATGGCGCAGGCCGCCGCGGCCCGGCTGATCACGAAGATCGTGGACGCCCAGGCCTCGCGCGGCAGTGCGTCCGTCGTGCTGACCGGCGGCCGCAACGGCAACGGCCTGCTGGCCGCACTGGCCGCCGCGCCCGCCCGGGACGCCATCGACTGGGGCCGCCTGGACCTCTGGTGGGGCGACGAGCGCTTCCTTCCCGAGGGCGACCCCGGCCGCAATGTCACCCAGGCCCGCGAGGCTCTCCTCGACTCCGTCCCGCTGGACCCGAAGCGCGTGCACGCCATGCCCGCGTCGGACGGCCCGTACGGCTCGGACGTGGACGCCGCCGCAGCCGCCTATGCCGAGGAACTGGCCCGCGCGGCAGGCCCCGAGAACCACGGCGCGGTCCCCACCTTCGACGTCCTGATGCTGGGCGTCGGCCCGGACACCCACGTGGCCTCGCTGTTCCCGGAACTGCCCGCCGTACGGGAGACGGACCGCACGGTCGTCGGCGTCCACGGCGCCCCCAAGCCCCCGCCGACCCGCGTCACCCTCACGCTGCCCGCCATCCGAGCGGCCCGCGAGGTCTGGCTCCTGGCCGCCGGCGAGGACAAGGCCAACGCCGCGGCGATCGCCCTCTCGGGCGCCGGCGAGATCCAGGCCCCGGCCGCCGGCGCGTACGGCCGCGCCCGCACTCTGTGGCTGCTGGACTCGGCGGCGGCATCCCAGCTGCCGAGGTCGCTGTATCCGCCGGCGTCACCGTGACGGACGGGGCGGCACGGGGTTCCGGCCCCTGCCGCCCCTGCCTCTACTTCACCGATCCCGCCATCACCCCCTGCACAAAGTGCCGCTGGAAGGCGAAGAACACCGCCACCGGCACGATCAGCGACACGAAGGCGCCCGGCGCCAGTACGTCGATGTTGCTGCCGAACTGCCGGATCTGTGACTGGAGTTCGACGGTCAGCGGCTGTGCGGAGCTGTCCGCGAACAGCAGGGCCACCAGCATGTCGTTCCAGACCCACAGGAACTGGAAGATGGCCAGGCTGGCGATGGCGGGCCGGCCCACCGGCAGGATGAGGCGGGTGAAGATGCGCCACTCGCTGCCGCCGTCCATGCGTGCCGCCTCCAGCATCTCCTTCGGTATCTCGGCGAAGTAGTTGCGCAGCAGGAACACCGCGAACGGCAGACCGTAGGCCACGTGGAAGAGCACCACGCCCGGGATCGTGCCGAACAGCCCCAGCTGGCCGAAGAGTTTGGCCACCGGCAGCAGGCCGATCTGCACCGGCACCACCAGCAGCGCGACCACCAGCAGGAAGAGCGGCTCGCGGCCGGGGAAGTCCAGCCAGGCGAAGGCGTATCCGGCCAGTGCCGCGATGACGACGACCAGCGCCGTGGCCGGGACCGAGATCAGCACGGTGTTCCAGAAGGCCTGTGTGATGCCGGCGTTCTCCAGCAGCGCGGAGTAGTTGTCGAAGGACAGCTGGCCGGGGCTGGTGAACACCGTCCACCAGCCGCCCTTCGCCGTGTCCTCGGCGGACCGCAGCGACGACAGGAACAGGCCGGCCAGCGGGGTGAGCCAGATCAGACCCATCACCACGAGGAAGGCCTGGACCAGGCTGTTGCCCAGGCCCCGTCGGACGGCGTTCATCGCTGACTCCTTCGGAAACGGCGGACGTTGAAGACCATCGCGGGGATCACCAGGAGCAGGAGCAGCACACCGAGCGCACTGCCGAGCCCCTGGTCGTTGCCCCCGCCGAAGGACACCAGCCACATCTGCGTCGCCAGGACGGTCGCGTCCTCCTGCACCGGGCCGGGCGCGATGATGTAGACGAGGTCGAAGACCTTCATCACGTTGATCACGAGGGTCACGAACACCACGGTCAGCACCGGCGCGAGCAGCGGCACCGTGATCTTCCGGAAGATCTGCCACTCGTTGGCGCCGTCCATCCGCGCCGCCTCCAGCGCGTCCCGGGGCAGCGTCGACAGCCCCGCGCCGATCAGCACCATCGCGAAGCCGGTCCAGATCCACAGATACGCGCCGATGATCGCGGGCGTCACCAGCGCCGGCCCCAGCCAGGAGACGCCCTCGTAGGGCGGGGCGAAGTTCGAGGCGGGCAGCCGCACCGTGTACGAGCCCGCCTCCAGCCCCTCGAAGCGGAAGGAGCCGTCGGACGCGGTGGTCGTCGTGCCGGCCGTCCTCCCGTCGCGCACCGCTTCGACGGTCATCTCCGGCAGCCCGCTCTCCCGCCGGTCGACCCTGCCCTGCTCCCCTCCGCCGCCGGGCGTGAAGTCCAGGTACACGACTCCGCGCAGCTCACCGGGGGCGGCCTTGCGTTCGGCCGCCGGGTACGCGGGCCCGGCATCGCCGGGCAGGTCACCGGGCAGCACGCCGACCAGGCCCAGCGCCACCGTGTCCCCCGGCGACACGCCCGCGGTCGTCCGGTACGCCCCGCCCGCCTCCTTGGTCATGCCCTGGCCGTCGCGCGCCCGGGCCGTCGGATAGGACGACGTGCCCTGGAAGGCGTCGTGGACGCCGACCACGGCGGCGTTCAGGACACCCTTGTCCGGGTCCTCGTCGTAGGCGAGCCGAAAGATGATGCCCGCGGCGAGGAAGGACACCGCCATCGGCATGAACAGCAGCAGCTTGAACGCCGTCGCCCAGCGGACCTTCTCCACCAGGACGGCCAGGATCAGCCCCAGCCCGGTCAGCAGCATGGGCGCCACCACGACCCAGATCGCCGTGTTGCGTACGGCCTTGAGCGTCGCCGGATCGCGGAACATCTCGGTGTAGTTGTCGCCGCCGACGAACTGTGTCCCGGAGGCGTCGAAGAAGCTGCGGCCGACGGAGAACAGCACGGGGTACACGACCAGCGCACCCAGCAGGAGCAGCGCGGGGAAGACGAACAGCAGGGCGACGATCCGCCCCCGACGCCGCGGGCGCCGGCCGCTTCCGGCACCGGCGGCGGCCGGAGGGCTCGCCTCTTTCACGAGCGTTGCGGTCATGGCGTCAGTTCCCGTACGCCTTGGCCGCCGCGTCCTCCAGCTCGGCGGCGGTGCCCTTCGGGTCCGCGGGGTCGCGCAGGAAGTCCTGCAGGATCTTCCACTCGCCCGCGCCCTTGGTGCCGCCGAAGGCCGCCGGCGCCTGGTCGGACATGTCGAAGCGGACCGAGTCGCCCGCGCCGACCAGGGACTCGGCGGTGGCCCGGGTGACGTCGTCGCCGTAGGAGGCGAGGTCGAGCTTCTTGTTCGGGGAGAGGAAGCCGCCCGCCTCGGCCCACACCGCCGCGGCCTCGGGGGTCGCGAGGTACTCCAGGAGCTCCATGCCGGCCTCGGCGTTCTTGCCGTCCTTCAGGACGACGGCCGCGTCGCCGCCGCTGACGACCGGCGCGGTGCCGCCGTCGACCGCGGGGAACGGGAAGAAGTTCGCGTCCTCGCCGATGCTCTTGCCGAACTGGTCCTTGGCGACGCCGGCGACGAAGTCGCCCTCGTAGACCATGCCCGCCTCGGGCTTCGGCCCGAACACCTTCTCCACCGAGCCCGGGAAGTCGGTGTTGAGGGCTCCCTTCTGGCCGCCCGCCACCAGCTGCTTGTCCTTGAACAGCTTGCCGAGCGTGGTGAGCGCCTCGACCACGGTCGGGTCGGTCCACTTCAGCTCGTGCGCGGCGAGGGCGTCGTACTTCTCGGGTCCGGCCTGGGAGAGGTAGATGTTCTCGAACCAGTCGGTGAGCGTCCAGCCGTCCTGCCCGGCGACCGCGAAGGCGGCGAGCCCGGAGTCGGAGACGGTCTGACCGGCCTCCAGCATCTCCTCGTACGTCTTCGGCGGCTCGACCCCGGCCTGGGCGAGGGCGTCGGGGCTGTACCAGACGGTCGACTTGTGGGCCGCCTTGAAGTACAGGCCGTACAGCGTGCCGTCGACGCTGCCGTACGTCTTCCAGACATCGGCGTAGTTGGCGTCGACGGACTGCTGTGCGGTCTTGGACAGCGGCTTGAGCCAGTCCTCCTTCGCGAACTGCTGGAGCACGCCGACCTGCGGGACCATCACGACATCGGGGGCGTTGCCGCCTTCGATCTTGCTGCCGACGACGGTGGAGACGTTGTCCCCGGTGGAGACGAACTGGGTCTTGGCTCCGGTCTTCTCGCTGAAGGCGTCGAGCACCTTCTGGAAGTTCTCCTGCTCGCTGCCGGACCAGACGCCGGCCACGGTGACCGTCTGGCCGCTGAGCGCCTTGTCGCCGCCGCCGGCCGTGACCGGGCCGCCGCCGCAGGCGGTCGCGCCGAGCGCCAGGACGAGGGCGGTGCAGCTCGTGAGCAGGGTGGTACGTCGTCGCATCATCGTTGATGTCCCTTCGGGTTATGGGGAGTTGACGGAAGATCAGAGGTCGTTGATCCACCAGGCGGCCGTCGAGCCGGGCAGCACCCCGGCCGGACAGGGGCCGCTGGACAGCAGCGGGGTGCCGGAGACCGGCGCGGGCGTGGGGGCGGTGCCGAAGTTGACGGCACAGACCAGGTCGTCGCCGCGGACGAAGGCCAGGACACCGGGCGGGGTGTCCAGCCAGCGCAGCGATCCCTCGCCCAACTGGGGCAGTGAGGCGCGCAGTTGGAGGCCGTCGCGATACAGGTGCCAGAAGGAGCGGGTGTCGGCAAGGGCGCGGTCGGTGGCGTGCTCGGCGAACCACTCCGGCTGCGGCAGCCACGGCTTGGCGCCCTCGACCCCGGAGGTGAAGCCGAACGGCGAGGCCTGTCCCGACCACGGCAGCGGCACCCGGCAGCCGTCGCGGATCCGGGCCCGGCTGCCGGTGCGGCGGAAGATCGGGTCGGTGAGCACGTCGTCGGGCAGATCGACGACCTCGGGCAGGCCCAGCTCCTCGCCCTGGTAGATGTACGCGGCTCCGGGCAGCGCCAGCATCAGCAGCGCGGCGGCCCGGGCGCGGGCGGCGCCGAGTCCGCTGCCTTCGGTGGCGGGTTCGCCGTAGCGGGTGACGGTGCGGACCTGGTCGTGGTTGTTGAGGACCCAGGTGACCGTCGAGCCCGTGCCGGCTATGTCCTGCATGGCCTCGGAGATGACCTTGCGGAAGGCGTCGGCGTCCCAGGGGGCGCTGAGCAGGTCGAAGAAGAAGGCCTGGTGGAGCTCGTCGGCGCGGACGTACTGGGCGTGCTCGCGGGCGGTCGGTACGGACACCTCGCCGACCAGCAGGCGCTCGCGGCCGTCGCGGGCGGTGTGGTCTTCGCATATCGTGCGCCAGCGCCGCCACACCTCGTGCACCTCGGGCTGATTCCAGGCCAGCGGGTTGACCGAGTCGCGGGTGCGGGCGTCGGCCTCGGGGTCCGGGGAGTCGGGCAGCTCCGGGTGCTTGAAGAGCCCGGCGGCGACGTCGATACGGAAGCCGTCGACGCCCCGGTCCAGCCAGAAGCGCAGGATCCTCTCGAACTCGGCGGGGACCTCGGGGTCGCGCCAGTTCCAGTCCGGCTGCTCGGGCGTGAACATGTGCAGGTACCACTGGCCGGGCCGCCCGTCCGCCTCCGTCACCCGGCTCCAGGCCGGTCCGCCGAACATGGCGTGCCAGTTGTTGGGCGGCTCCGAGCCGTCGGGACCACGGCCCTCGGCGAAGTGGAAGCGGGCGCGGGCCGCGCTGCCCGGCCCGGCGGCGAGCGCCTCGCGGAACCAGGGGTGCTCGCTGGAGCAGTGGTTGGGCACGATGTCCAGCAGCACCTTGATGCCGAGCCGCCGGGCGGCCGTCACCAGCAGGTCGAACTCGGCGAGGTCGCCGAAGGTCGGGTCGACGTCGCAGTAGTCGGCCACGTCGTAGCCGTGGTCGTGCTGCGGCGAGGGATAGAAGGGGCTCAGCCAGATCCCGTCGACGCCGAGCTTCTTCAGGTACGGCAGCCCGGCCCGGACGCCGGCGAGATCGCCGATGCCGTCGCCGGTGCTGTCCAGGAAGCTGCGGACGTACACCTGGTAGATCACTGCGTCGCGCCACCAGTGGCGGGCTTCTGTGCGCTGGAGACTCACCCCGTTGACCTGTCTGTGCGAGCTGACGGTTATGCATGCATGTTAAGTAGACGTGTCGCGAGGGTGTCAACGAACAGGCGGAAAGCTTCTGGGAGGTTGGGCGAAGAAGTACTGATTTATCCGGGCATTCAGAGAGCAGATGAGACGTCGGCGTTACCTAACAAGTAACTACGAGGGTCGGCGAAGGGCTAGCGGCGGGAGATGGCGGCCAGCTCCCGCGCCAGCCGCCGCACCGCCGCCTCGGGCGTCTGCCGCCCGGTCATCGCGTCGTGCACGACCGCCTGCACCGCCAGGCTGACCTGGTCGTAGTGCGGGCTCTTGGGCCGCGGCGCGGCCGTGAGCACGCTCTCGCGCAGGGTCGGCAGGTACGGGAACTCCCTGATGAGCTCGGGATCCTCGTAGAGGTCGGCCCGTACGGGCGGCAGTGCGCCGCGGGTGAGGACCTGGCGCTGGACGCGCTCGCCGGTGAGGTACGCGATCAGGCGCGCGGCGGTGTCGGGGTGCCGGGCGTGTGCGGTGACGGCCAGGTTGGAGCCGCCGAGGACACTCGTCCCCGGCCCGTCCGGCCCCGGCAGCGGTACGGCGCCGATCTTCCCGGCGACCTTCGAGCCCTCGGCGGAGGCACCGACGTACGCGTACGGCCAGTTGCGCAGGAAGAGCAGCCGGCCGTCCTGGAAGGCCTGCTTGGACTCCTCCTCCTTGTACGTCAGCGCCGCTTTCGGTATCCAGCCCTCGCGCACCCCCCGCGCGAGGAACCCGATGCCCTCGCGGGCCGCCGCCGAGTCCACGGTGACGCGCGCGCCCTCGTCGCCGAGGATCGTGCCGCCCGCCGAGTAGACGGCCTCGGCCGCGTTGACGGTGAGGCCCTCGTACGGCAGGAACTGGCCGGCGTAGCCGTCGAGTCCGTACTTCGGGGCGATGGTCCGCGCGGCCCGCTCCAACTCGGCCCAGGTACGCGGCGGTGGGACGCCCTCCTTCGCGAGGACGTCCTTGCGGTAGAGCAGCAGCCCGGCGTTGGTGACGTACGGGACCGCGTAGAGCTGTCCGTCGTAGGTCGCCGTGTCGACGACCGGCGGCAGGAAGGTCCCCAGCCCGAAGCGGTCGCGCGGAAGGGGCCGTATCCAGCCCGCCCCGGCGAACTCCGACGTCCAGTTGACGTCGATGTTGAGGACGTCGAACCGGCTGCGGTCGCCGCCGCGCAGGTCCGTGACCATCTGCGCATGGGTCTCGTCGGCCGAGTCGGGCAGCTCGACGAGGGTCACCTTCTCGTCGGGGTGGGTGCGGTTCCAGCCCTGGAGGAGGGGGCCGAGATAGTTGGTGAGATCTCCGGCGGTGGCGAGCGTGAGCGGGCCGCGGCCGCCTCCGGTGTCCTCCTGCGCCTGGGCGCCGGAGGCGACGTAACCGGTCAGAACCACGAGCAGAACGAGAAGACCCCTACCGGCGGCGCGCATCCACCGCATAGGTTCCTCCCTGTACACCGGCCACGAGCATCTTCGCCCGGGTCAGAGGCCATGTATACCTGTTAGGTATGGGCGATACTAGGGTCTGGAGCACATTGACGAGACAGGAGGACTGCACGCGTGCGTCTGCCCCTCCTGGCCCTTCTCGCCCGTGGCCCGGCCCACGGCTACGAGCTCAAGCAGGACCTTGAGCAACTGCTGGGCTCCGCGTACCCTCAGCCGAACGTCGGCCAGATCTACGTCACCCTCGGCCGCCTCGAGAAGCAGGGACTGATCGAGGGCGAGGACGTCGAGCAGTCCAGCCGGCCCAACAAGAAGGTCTACCACCTCACCGAAGCCGGGCGTGAGGCGCTGCGCGCCTGGTTCGAGGAGCCCGAGGACGAGCCGCGGGTGCGGGACGAGTTCTTCATGAAGCTGGCGCTCGCTCCGCAGACCGGTATCGCCGACCAGATCGCCCTCATCAACAAGCAACGGCGCCAGTATCTGAACACCATGCGTCAACTGTCGAAGCTGGCCGCCGCCGAGGACCGGGACAACCGCATCGCCCACCTGCTGATCGAGGGCGCGATGCTGCATCTGCAGGCCGACCTCGACTGGCTGGAGCGGTGCCAGGAAGAGCTGGAGGAGCGTCAGTGAGCAACGGTTCCGCTCCCGTGCTGCGCGCCGAGGGCCTGGTCAGGACGCACTACGGCGAGGGCGCGCCCGCGCATGCCGTGCGCGGGGTCGACCTGAGCGTGCGGCGGGGGGAGTTCGTGGCGATCACCGGCCCGTCCGGTGCCGGGAAGTCGACGCTGCTGCATCTGCTCGGCGGGCTCCAGCGGCCGGATGAGGGAAGCATCTGGCTGGACGGTGAGTGCACCGACGCGTACAGCGAGGCGCGCTGGGCGGTGGAGCGCCGGAAGCGGATCGGGATCGTCTTCCAGTTCTTCAACCTGGTGTCGAACCTGTCCGTCGCCGACAACGTCGAGCTGCCCGCTCTCCTCGCCGGGGTGCCGCCGAAGCGGGCGCGCGCCGAGCGGGAGCAGCTGCTGGCCGAACTGGGGCTCGCGGGAAAGGAGCGCAGCATGCCGGGCGAGCTGTCCGGCGGCGAGCAGCAGCGGGTCGCGCTCGCCCGGGCCCTGGTCAACCATCCGCCCCTGCTGCTCGCCGACGAACCCGCGGGCAGCCTGGACAGCAAGGGCACCCGTGAGGTGATGCGGCTGCTGTCCCGCTTCCACCAGCGCGGCCAGACGATCCTGCTCGTCACGCATGACGCGCGGCTGGCGAGCGCCGCGGACCGGGTGATCAGCTTCTTCGACGGGCGGATCGCCGACGACGCGGAACTGGACGGCGGCCCGCCCCCGCGCCGATCCGGGATATCGGGTGTGCTGGAACTCAGGGACTGACATGCGGGCGTACGACCATGGCGCTGCCGTCGGGCCGAGGGGCTGAGGCCCGTGCGAGCCACCCTGCGCTGGGCACACTCCGATCTGCGCACGCATCGCGGCGAGGCGCTGTTCCTCGTTCTCGCCACGGCGGGCATCGTCGTGTCGCTGCTGCTGGCCACCGCCCTCTTCGGATACGCCACCAACCCCTGGCAGCGGGTCTTCACACAGGCCCGCGGCGCCCACGTCTGGCTGCACACCGACGCCTCCGCAGACACCCGGAAGCTCGCCGCACTGGACGGCGTCGAGTCCGTCGCCGGCCCCTGGCCCTCCGCCTCCGCCACCGTGGCCTCCCGGGGCACCCGGGCCTCCGTGGAACTGCGCGGCACCGGGAAGCTGCCCTCCGTCGGCCGCCCGCTGCTCACCTCCGGCCACTGGCTGGACCCCGCCACCCCCGACGGCGTGGTCCTGGAGAGCGGTCTCGCCCGCGCCCTGCTGGCCCAGCCCGGCGACCCGCTCACCCTGCCCGGCACCGCACGGAAGCTGACCGTCGTGGGCGTCGCCGACAGCGCCGAGCCCCGTTACCGGCCGGGTGAACAGCCCGGCCTGGTCTGGGCGCTGCCGTCCGCGGTGCCCGACCCCGGCGGACAGGTCATCGGCGTACGTCTGACGGACCCGGACGACACGGACTACGCCGTCCAGCGCGCCGTGACCCTGCTGGGCGCCGGGGCGATCGGCGAGGTCTCCACCTGGCAGCAGGCGCGCGCCGAGGCGCAGGGCGACAACCGGCTGCTCGGCCAGGTGCTGGGCCTGTTCGGTCTGGGCGCGCTGATCGCCGCCGGACTCGCCGTGCACGGGGCGATCGGCACCCGCATCCGCGGCCATCTGCGGGACATCTCCGTACTGAAGGCGATCGGCTTCACGCCCGGCCAGGTCGTCCGGGTCTTTCTGCTCCAGCATCTGGCGTACGCCCTGCTGGGCGCCGTGACCGCCGCCGCGCTCACCGAGGCGCTGGGCAGGCGGATCCCGGGGCGGTTCGGAGACGCGGTCGGCGTGTGGCAGGGGCTGCCCGGGCACACGGCCGCCCTCATCGCGGTACCGGTGGGCGCGGTGCTGTTCATCGGCGCGACCACCGGGCTCGCCGCATGGCGGGCGGGACGGGTGCCGCCGGTGCCCGTGCCCCGGCCCACGGCATCCCTCGGCGGCCGGCTGTCGGGCGTGGCGCGGCGCGCACTGGGCGTACGGGTGCCGCCCGCGCTGGTCCTCGGCTGGCACAAGGCGTTCACCCGCCGGCCCCGGCCACTGGGCACGGTCGCCCGGCTCGCGCTGCCGCTGCTGCTGATCGTGGTGGCGATGAGCGCATGGACCACCCTCGACCGCTTCCACAGCAGCCCCGAGCGGATCGGCCTCCCCGCCGCGCTGACCGTCCGGGCCGACGCGGGCCTGAACGACCGGGACGCCCGCGCCCTGCTGAAACGCGACCCGCAGGTCGCCGCCGCCTACCCGGGCGTCGAGGTGGCCGCCCTGGTACCGGGCCAGACGGCGACCATCGCCCTGCGCGGCCTCGGCACCCGAACGGACCCCTACCCGTACACGCTGGCCGAGGGCCGCCCCGCGCGCGGGCCCGACGAGGCGGTGGCCGGGCAGGGGCTGCTCGACCTGCTGGACGTACGGGTCGGGGACTGGGTGCGGATGACCGTCGGCGACCAGCCGCAGGTCCTGCACATCGTGGGCCGCAGCATCGAGCCGGAGAACGCCGGCCGGGTCGTCTCCACCTCCCTGGACACCCTCCGCGAGAACGACTCCGGCCTCCGCCCGACCCTCCACCAGCTCCGCCTGACCGCCGGCGCCGACCCGCACGAGGTCGCCGACCGACTCGCCACGGCCGGACGCGGCCACCTCGACGTGCACACCGTGACGAACCCGGCCGACGGGCTGTCCCCGCTGCGCGGAGTCGTCCTCGGGCTGATCGCCGTGCTCGCCCTGATCGGGCTCATCGAGCTGCTGACCGCGATCGGCGGCACGGTCCGCGAGGGCGAGCGGGACCTGCTGGCCCTGAAGGCGATCGGCCTGTCCCCACGCCAGATCACCGCGATCACGGTCACGGCCACCGGCTGTACGGCACTGGCGGCCCTGCTCGCCGCCCTGGCCCTCGGGCTGCCGCTGGCGCACTGGCTGATCGACGCCCAGGGCAGATCCAGCGGCCTCGGCGCCGGCATCGCCCAGGGCCCCTCCCCCGCCCTGCTGCTGCTCCTCGGGGCGTCCGCCGTACTCGGCGCGACCGCCCTCGCCGCGTTCCCGGCCGCCCGGGCGGCCCGGCGCCGCCTCGCGGACACGCTCAGCGCGGTGGCCTGAGCGCGACTCCCGGTGTCGTCACCCGGAGACCGCGGTGACGCGCCGGTAGCTGCTGCCGTCGCGCTCGCGCACGAGCAGACCGTTCTCCACGCAGTAGCGGCGCAGCGCGGACGTGTCGTCGTGGACGGTGCGGAACGCCTCGTTGACCTCGCGCTCGGTATAGCTGCGCTCGGCCGCGAAGAGGGTTTCCGTCAGATGCTCGAGCAGTTCACGGCGTACGACCGGACGGACCGGGATCGAGGTCAGCCGCCCGTGGGCGAAGAACCCGGTCAGACGCCGGGGCACGCCGGCCGCCGCCGGTTCGACGGGGCGCGCACGGCGGAAGACCGACGCGCCGGCCGTCAGGGAGCCGTCGGGACGGCGTTCCACGAGCCCGGCCGAGAGCAGGCGCCCCAGGTGTTTGCGCACGGCGGGAGCGTCCTCCTCGCGTGGCGGCAGGTCCTGCAGCACGATGCGGGCGTACAGCTTCAGCCGTTCCGGGTCGGCGAGCGCGGCCAGGAGCTGGTCCATGGGGTTCCTTCCGGCAGGTGACGGAGCCGGAGCAGTGTCACCCGCCGGCCGGTGGCCACGCATCCGAATAACGTCCGCGCGGCCACCCGGCGCCGGCTCAACGTCCGCGCAGCTCCCGGTACTTGGCGACCAGCGTCTTGGTGGACGCGTCCAGGCCGGGCACCTCGGCGCCCTCGGTGAGCGCGGGCTCGACGCGCTTGGCGAGGACCTTGCCGAGCTCGACGCCCCACTGGTCGAAGGAGTCGATGTTCCAGACCGCGCCCTGGACGAACACCTTGTGCTCGTAGAGGGCGACCAACTGGCCGAGCACCGACGGGGTGAGCTCACGCGCAAGGATCGTGGTGGTCGGGTGGTCACCCTTGAACGTCTTGTGCGCCACCAGCTCCTCGGGCACACCCTCGGCGCGCACTTCGTCCGGTGTCTTGCCGAAGGCCAGTGCCTGCGTCTGGGCGAAGAAGTTGGCCATCAGCAGGTCGTGCTGGGCCTTCAGCTCGTCGCTGAGCTCGGCGACCGGCTCGGCGAAGGCGATGAAGTCCGCCGGGATCAGCTTCGTGCCCTGGTGGATGAGCTGGTAGTAGGCGTGCTGCCCGTTGGTGCCGGGCGTGCCCCAGACGACGGGTCCGGTCTGCCAGTCCACCTCACGTCCGTCCCGGCCGACGTACTTGCCGTTGGACTCCATGTCGAGCTGCTGGAGGTAGGCGGTGAACCTGGACAGGTAGTGGCTGTAGGGCAGTACGGCATGCGACTGGGCGCCCAGGAAGTTGCCGTACCAGATGCCCAGCAGGCCCAGCAGCAGCGGCACATTGGACTCGGCGGGGGCGGTGCGGAAGTGCTCGTCGACCAGGTGGAAGCCGTCGAGCATCTCCCGGAAGCGGTCCGGGCCGATGGCGATCATCAGCGACAGGCCGATCGCCGAGTCGTAGGAGTAGCGGCCGCCGACCCAGTCCCAGAACTCGAACATGTTGGCCGTGTCGATGCCGAACTCCGCGACCTTCTCGGCATTCGTCGACAGCGCGACGAAGTGCTTGGCCACGGCGGCTTCGTCACCCAGCGCGTCCAGCAGCCACTTCCGTGCGGACGTGGCGTTGGTGACCGTCTCGATGGTGGTGAAGGTCTTGGAGGCGATGATGAACAGCGTCTCGGCCGGGTCCAGGTCGCGCACCGCCTCGTGCAGGTCGGCGCCGTCGACGTTGGAGACGAAGCGGACCGTCAGATCGCGGTCGGTGAAGGCGCGCAGCACCTCGTACGCCATCGCCGGGCCCAGGTCGGAGCCACCGATGCCGACGTTGACGACGTTGCGGATCCGCCGGCCGGTGTGCCCGGTCCACTCCCCCGAACGGACCCGCTCGGCGAAGTCGGCCATCTTGTCGAGAACGGCGTGCACGGCCGGCACGACGTTCTCCCCGTCGACCTCGATGACGGCCTCGCGCGGCGCCCGCAGCGCGGTGTGCAGGACGGCGCGGTTCTCGGTCGTGTTGATCTTCTCGCCGCGGAACATGGCGTCCCGCAGGCCGAAGACGTCCCGCGCGGCGGCCAGCTCGCGCAGCAGCCGCAGGGTCTCGTCGGTGACGAGGTGCTTGGAGTAGTCGACGTACAGGTCCCCGACCTGCAGCGTGTAGCCGGAGCCACGCCCGGGGTCCGCCGCGAACAGATCCCGCAGATGGGTGTCCGCGAACTCCTCACGGTGCTTGGCCAGAGCGGTCCACTCGGGCGTCTGATTGAGCCTGGTACGGCCGTCTGCGTTCATGGTCCCAACCTAATTGATCAGCGGGAGACGTGAGCTGTCGTCGCGTCGTCGTGCCGTGCAACAACAGATACGTTCACCTTGACCACAGGTGTCAGCACCACAGGTGTCAGCCGTCGTGCCGGGCACGGCTCGGTGCCCGGCCGGAGCTCAATTCCTAGATCTCGCCCCGCAGTTTGGCGAGCGCCTCGGCGAGGATCGCCTCGCCGTCCGCGTCGCTGCGCCGCTCCCGTACGTACGCCAGGTGCGTCTTGTACGGCTCGGTGCGCGGCGGGGCCGGTGGGTTGTCCCGGTCCTGTCCGGCCGGGAACCCGCAGCGCGGGCAGTCCCAGGTGTCGGGAACCTGTGCGTCGCTGGCGAAGCTGGGCTGTGTTTCGTGCCCGTTGGAGCACCAGAAGGAGACGCGCAGACGGGGCGCGGACTCGCCGCGCTCGGCCTCGCCCATCGGCCCCGCCCCGACCCGGCTTCCTCGGATCGCGTTGCCACTTGCCACGGTCGTAACTCCCTGCGTGATGGTGCCGCGAAGCGAGTCGGCGTTTCGCTTCGCTGCGAGCGCCTCAGTCTACGTAAGGCCCAACGCGCGTCCAGTGATTGGAGTTACCGACCCCATATCAAGACGCAAGCCCCATGATAGGCCGCACTCAGGTGCGCGTACCCTACATGGGGCGTTACGTACGGAATGTGTGTGCCGGTCAGTTGCTGACCTTCATCAGGATGCCCAGCACGACAATGCACGCGAACCACAGCAGACCGACCACCACGGTGATGCGGTCCAGGTTGCGCTCGGCGACCGAGGAGCCGCCGACGGACGACTGCATGCCGCCACCGAACATGTCGGAGAGGCCGCCGCCCTTCCCCTTGTGCATCAGCACCAGCAGCATCAGCAGCAGGCTGAAGACGATCAGGGCGATCGTGAACCCCATAACCACGGCTGGACCAACTTCCTCGGATCTGGATCGACGACGGGGTCCAGCATGCACTGCTGGACCCCGCAAGGGTACGACGTATCGCCGCTACCGCATACTCACTGGTCGCGGAAGCGGACGATCTTGACGAACTCGTCCGCGTCCAGCGAGGCGCCGCCGACCAGCGCGCCGTCGATGTCGGCCTTGGCCATGATCTCGGCGACGTTGCCGGCCTTCACGGAGCCGCCGTACTGGATGCGGATCTTGCCGGCGACGTCCTGGGAGTACAGTTCGGCGATCTTGCCGCGGATCGCCGCGCAGACCTCCTGGGCGTCGTCGGCGCCGCAGACCTTGCCGGTGCCGATGGCCCAGACGGGCTCGTAGGCGATCACGATGGACTCGGCCTGCTCGGCCGCCACGTCCTTCAGACCGCCCTCGACCTGGGCGAGCGTGTGCGTGACGTGGTTGCCCGCGTCACGGACCTCCAGCTCCTCGCCGACGCACATGATCGGGGTCAGGCCGTGCTTGAAGGCGGCCTTGACCTTGGCGTTCACCAGCTCGTCGGTCTCGCCGTGGTACTGCCGGCGCTCGGAGTGGCCGACCGCCACGTAGGTGCACTTCAGCTTGGCCAGCATCGCGCCGGAGATCTCGCCGGTGTACGCGCCGGAGTCATGCGCCGAGAGGTCCTGGGCGCCGTACTTGATCTTCAGCTTGTCGCCGTCGACCAGGGTCTGCACGGAGCGCAGGTCGGTGAAGGGCGGCAGGACGGCGACCTCGACGGCCTCGTAGTCCTTGTCGGCCAGGGCGAAGGCGAGCTTCTGGACGTGGGCGATGGCCTCGAGGTGGTTGAGGTTCATCTTCCAGTTGCCCGCCATCAGGGGCTTGCGGCCCTGCTCAGGAGCAGTCATTGAGGGTCAGTCCTCCAGTGCGGCGAGGCCGGGGAGCGTCTTGCCCTCGAGGTATTCGAGGGAGGCGCCGCCACCGGTCGAGATGTGGCCGAATGCGTTCTCGTCGAAGCCCAGGGTGCGCACGGCGGCGGCGGAGTCGCCGCCGCCGACCACGGTGAAGCCCTTGGAGTCGACGAGGGCCTGGGCGACCGCCTTGGTGCCCTCGGCGTAGTCGGGGTGCTCGAAGACGCCCATGGGGCCGTTCCAGAAGACGGTGGCGGCGTCGGCGAGCTTCGAGGCGTACAGCTTGCGGGTCTGCGGACCGATGTCCAGACCCTCCTGGTCCGCCGGGATGGCGTCCGCGGCGACGGTGGTGGGATTCGCGGGGGCCTTGGTCTTCAGGTCCGGGAACTCGGGGGCGACCAGGACGTCGACCGGCAGGACCAGCTCGACGCCGGTCTTCTCGGCGCGCTCGATGTACTCGGTGACGGCCGGGATCTGGTCCTCCTGGAGGAGGGAGATGCCGACCTCGTAGCCCTTGGCCTTGAGGAAGGTGTAGGCCATGCCGCCGCCGATGAGGAGACGGTCGGCCTTGCCGAGCAGCTGGTCGATCACGGCGAGCTTGTCGGAGACCTTGGCGCCGCCGAGGGCGACGACGTACGGCCGCTTCACGTCCTCGGTGAGCTTCTTCAGCACGCCGACCTCGGTCGCGATGAGGTGGCCGGCGTAGTGCGGCAGCCGGGCCGGGAGGTCGTACACGGAGGCGTGCTTGCGGTGCACGGCGCCGAAACCGTCACCGACGTACACGTCGGCGAGGGCGGCGAGCCGGTCGGCGAAGGCGGCGCGCTCGGCGTCGTCCTTGGCCGTCTCGCCGGCGTTGAAGCGCAGGTTCTCGATGACCGCCACCTGACCGTTCGCCAGTCCGGCGACGGTGGCCTGCGCGGACTCGCCGACCGTGTCGGTGGCGAACTGCGCCTCGGCACCGAGGAGTTCACCGAGGCGCTCGGCGGCGGGCAGCAGCGAGAAGGCGGGGTCCGGGGCACCCTTGGGGCGGCCGAGGTGCGAGGCGACGACCACCTTGGCACCGGCGTCCGCGAGGGCCTTGACGGTGGGCAGTACGGCGCGGATGCGGCCGTCGTCGGTGATGACACCGTCGGCCAGCGGCACGTTCAGGTCGGCACGGACGAAGACCCGCTTGCCGTCCACACCTTCCGAGAGAAGTTCGTCGATCGTCTTCATGAGGGGACTCCTGAGAGGGCTGGTCGATCAGTACGTGCGGCAGGGCTCGGACAACGCGGTGTGCGCTGACCGAGCCCTGCTCTCACATCGAGGTGCCTGCTCCGGTGATCAGAGCTGGTTGCCGACGAAGACCGTGAGGTCGACGAGGCGGTTGGAGTAGCCCCACTCGTTGTCGTACCAGCCGATGACCTTCACGTTCTTGCCCTCCTGGACCATGGTCAGGGAGGAGTCGAAGGTGCAGGACGCCGGGGCGTTGACGATGTCCGAGGAGACGATCGGGTCCTCGGTGTACTCGAGAAGGCCCTTCAGCTCGCCCTCGGCGGCCTTCTGGAAGGCGGCGTTGACCTCTTCCTTGGTGACCTCGCGGCCGAGCTCCACGACCAGGTCGGTGACGGAGCCGGTCGGGACCGGGACGCGCATGGCGATGCCGTCCAGCTTGCCCTTGAGCTGCGGCAGGACCAGGGCGGTGGCCTTGGCGGCACCGGTGGTGGTCGGGATGATGTTCTCGGCGGCGGCACGGGCGCGGCGCAGGTCCTTGTGCGGGAAGTCCAGGATGCGCTGGTCGTTCGTGTACGCGTGGACGGTCGTCATCAGACCCTTGACGATGCCGAAGTTCTCGTCGAGGACCTTGGCCATCGGCGCCACACAGTTGGTGGTGCAGGAGGCGTTGGAGATGACGTGGTGGTTCGCCGGATCGTACTTGTCGTGGTTGACGCCCATCACGATGGTGATGTCCTCGTCCTTGGCCGGGGCCGAGATGAGGACCTTCTTCGCACCGCCCGCGATGTGCTTCGCGGCGTCTTCCTTCTTGGTGAAGATGCCGGTCGACTCGATGACGATGTCGACGCCCAGCTCGCCCCACGGGATGTCGGCGGGGTTGCGCTCGGACAGCACCTTGATGGTGTGGCCGTCGACGGTGATCGTGTCGGCGGTGTGCGACACCTCGGCCTTGAGGCGGCCCAGGATGGTGTCGTACTTCAGCAGGTGAGCGGTGGTCGCGGTGTCACCCAGGTCGTTGACAGCCACGATCTCGATGTCTGCACCCTGCTCCAGCAGCGCGCGGAAGTAGTTACGACCGATGCGGCCAAAGCCGTTGATGCCTACGCGGATCGTCACGAACCGATCTCCTCGTTGGTACGCCGGTGTCTTGACGCCGGCGAGCTGTATGGGATGTCCCCGACCGCATCCGACCCTACCTCCCCGAGGCCCCCGGGGTGACATCGAGATGGCCCATACACGGCACTGCGGTCCGTACCCACCAGTAGGGGTACGGACCGCCCGGGCCGCGAGAGCCGATCACCCTGAATGACTACGCGGAGTCGGCGGTCGTTGACCGTGGTCGACCTTTGGGAACTCAGTCGTCGAGTGCTGCGAGTGCCTCCCCGATCAGGGCTCTGCGGTCGGCCGCCGCGGTGACGTGCTCCAGGCCGAAGCCCAGCAGCACGGTGTCGTCCGTGGTGACCGCTCCGTATGTCTTGAACAGTTCGCCGGACAGCCCCCAGTCCTTGACCACCGCGGGGCTGCCCGAGGGCGGTCCCGGGGTGGTCCAGGCGCCGAGCGACGTCTCGAAGCCCTCGGCCTGTCCTGCCGTACCGCCGATGACGACGGAGGCGTTGTCGGCGAGGACGCCGTGGCCGCCGGAGCCGGGGTCGGTGATGTAGGAGAGCGAGACCTCGACCGTCTTCCCCGCGTAGGCGGAGAGGTCGAACTCGACCTGCTGCCAGCCGTCCGAGGCGCCGGTGAAACTGTTCCAGGAACCGCTCGTCCCGGTGGGCGTGCAGCCGCCCTCGTCCGGGGTCAGATACCGCTTGAGCGCCGGGTGGGCCTGGACGAAGTAGCCGGCCTCGCACTCGGTGGGCACGGCGGTGCCGGTGGCACCGCCCTTCTCCGGGAGGGTGGTCCAATCGTCCGCCCCGGCGGTGTGCGCCTCCAGGACGGCGTGGTCGTAACCCTGCTCGGTGTCCCACAGGAGCCGGGTGCGCAGCGTCGGGGCGTCGGCCGCGCTGACGGAGGTGAGGTCGATGGTCCGGGTCAGACGGTTCCAGGCGTAGTCGGAGTGCGTGACGGCCGCCATGGAGGCGCCCTCGTACGGGCCGTAGGGGTTGACCGTCCCCGGGTACTGGCCCGCGCCCGCGCTCTCGAACTGCGGGAACGTCTCCACGGGCAGGGTGTCCGAGGTGACGCCGAAGGATCCGGCCGCGTTCAGCGGGTTGCCGGGCGCGTCGCCGAGGGTTCCCGTGACGCCCGCCAGTCTGCCGGAGCCGGTGAATGCCGTGGCGTTCGGCAGGGACGTGCGGCTGTAGGCGCCCAGGTAGTACTGGCTGAAGTCGTTCGACAGGGCGCCTGAGCCGAGGTCGACCGAGCCGCCGGCCGTCTCGCCCGCCTCGATCAGCCTGCCGCCCTCGTTGAGGTGGGCACGCAGTTCGAGCTGAGTGGCGACGCCGGGCCGGACCGCGCCGGTGTGGTGGACGACGGTGTCGAAGTGCTTCAGGACGCCCAGTGCGTCCGGGGCGCCCTGGGTGGCGACGTCCCAGACGAGCGCCTTCGTGCCGTTGGCCTTCAGGGCGTCCACGTACGTCTGTGCCTGGGTCGCGGGCGCCCCCTCCTCGGCGACGACGAGCGTGTCCGCGCGCGGGCGTTCGGCCACCGTGTACGTGAAGTGCTCGCTCTCGGTGCGCTTCCCGCTCTTCGTCTCACCGGCGAACCAGACCTCGACCCTGTCCCCGGGATCGCCGCCCGCGACTCCGGCCCGGTACTCGTCGAAGTGGAGGTTGTCGTCACCGCCGAACGTCTCGCCGCCCTTCCACGGCCTCAGCGCCACGTCCTGCGTACGGCCGCCGTTGATGCGGTACCTGAGCTCCTTGTCCCGCACGGACTTCCGTACGACGACGGAGACCTCCTGGTCGGCGCCGCGCGCGTACGACGTCGTGAAGGCCGCCGGTGTGAAGTCGGGGGCGTCGATGCCGACCGACGACTTCGGCCGGTCCGGCCGGGCAGCGGACTCGGCGACCGAGAGCGCGAACGGGATGTTCTTCTCGAACTCCTGCTGGATCAGCTTCTCGTCGTCCGGGAAGGTGAAGATCGACGCGCAGTCCGCGGGCTTCCAGGCGTCGTCCGGGTCGACGTTCGAGGCCGTCTGACAGGTCGACATCTCCGGTGTGAACATCGCGGTGCCGTTGATGTTGGCCGCGTGACCGTCCGCCTCGCCGTTGGTGGTGTAGAGCTCGGAGGAGAGCTGCGGGTGGTAGCCCGGGATCGCGGAGTTCTCCGGCGTACCGGCGAGGGCCTTGTAGAGCACGTCGTCCGGGGTCGGCGTGGCCACCTGCCAGCCGACCCCGTAGAGGAGGAGTTCGGCGGCGGAGTGGTAGTTGATGCCGTACTCGAAGCCGATACGCCGCTCGAAGGCGTCGAGCGCCTTGGTCTCGGGTTCGGAGTTCGGGCCGGGGCCCCGGTAGGTCTGGCTGGTGGGGTACGGGGACGAACCCTCGTCGTCATAGCCCCACTTGTAGGCGAAGTTGCGGTTGAGGTCGACGCCGTCGCCGATCGTCCAGGCACCGTCACCGTTGTTGTCGCGCATGTTCTTGCGCCACTGGCGGTCGCCTTCGGGGGCGTGGGTCCAGTCGTAGCCGTCGGGGTTGGCGACGAGGACGAACCACAGCTCGGTCGTGTCGACGATCTTCTTGATCCGCTTGTCCGTGGCGTAGTTGTCCAGGTAGTGGTGCATCAGCCGCCGGGTCATCTCCGGGGTGATCCACTCGCGCGCGTGCTGGGAGGACATGTACAGGGTGGAGGGCTTGGCTCCGTCCTTGGTCCGCTTCGCGTTCCTGGTGAGCTTGAGGGCGAGGATGTCCTGGCCCTGGACCGTCTTGCCGAGGGAGACGACCTTGGTGAGGGACGGATGCTTCTGGCCGGTGCGGAGGATCTCCTCCTTGAGGCCGCCCGCTCCGCTGTACGGCCGGTAGACGCCGTCCCCGGCGGCGGCCACACGCGCGCGTGCCTGCGCCGAGAGCGTGTGCTCCTTGAGGTCGACGCCCTGCTTTTCGAGTTTCTCGGCCTGCTTGTCGGTGAGGTAGACCTCGACGGTGGCGGTGCCCTTGTCGGGAGCCTGCTCGCCGAGTTCGTGACCGTCCTGACCGGTTGCAAGCAGCAGGGGGATCTGCTGCTTGGTGACTTCGGCGCGGTAGACCTTGACCTCTTCCGCGTCGGGACCCGATGAACTGGTGCCCTGTGCCTGGGCGAAGGGTGCGATGCTCGCTCCACCGATCAGGAGCGCGCCGACAGCGAGGATCGATCTCGCTCTGTGTCTCATGAAGCCCCCTGGTACTGGATCGCCCCAGTGGCGAATAGGTGCCAGGCTCATGACAGTTCACGATCGAGTCAAGGGCGCCTCCGACACGCACACACGCCGGTGCCGACCACCCAAGTGGGCGTCGGCACCGGCGTGCTGATCTCTCGTCAGGTCATCCCGCGAAGTTGTCCGCCAGCTCCTCGGTGAGGTTGGCCTCCGTGCCCGGGATACCGAGGTCGGCGGCCCGCTTGTCGGCCATGGCCAGCAGGCGGCGGATACGGCCCGCGACGGCGTCCTTGGTCAGTGGCGGGTCGGCGAGGGCGCCCAGCTCCTCCAAGGAGGCCTGCTTGTGCTCCATGCGGAGCCGGCCGGCGGCGGCGAGGTGCTCGGGGACGTCGTCGGCGAGGATCTCCAGGGCGCGTTGGACACGGGCGCCGGCGGCGACGGCCGCGCGGGCGGAGCGGCGCAGGTTGGCGTCGTCGAAGTTGGCGAGGCGGTTCGCCGTGGCGCGCACCTCGCGGCGCATCCGGCGCTCTTCCCAGGCGAGCACCGACTCATGGGCGCCGAGGCGGGTGAGGAGGGCGCCGATGGCGTCGCCGTCCCGGACGACGACCCGGTCCACGCCGCGCACCTCGCGGGCCTTCGCGGCGATGGACAGCCGACGGGCGGCGCCGACCAGCGCGAGCGCGGCCTCGGGGCCGGGGCAGGTCACCTCCAGGGAGGAGGAGCGGCCGGGCTCGGTGAGCGAACCGTGCGCCAGGAAGGCGCCCCGCCAGGCCGCCTCGGCGTCACAGGTGGCCCCCGAGACCACCTGCGGGGGCAGACCGCGGATCGGGCGGCCCCGGCCGTCCACGAGGCCGGTCTGCCGGGCCAGCTGGTCGCCGCCCGCGACGACGCGCACGACGTAGCGCGAACCGCGCCGCAGCCCGCCCGGCGCCATCACGATCAGCTCCGAGCTGTGCCCGAAGATCTCCAGGACGTCCCGCTTGAGGCGGCGGGCCGCCATCGCGGTGTCCAGCTCCGCCTCGATCACGATGCGCCCGCTGACCAGGTGGAGGCCGCCGGCGAACCGCAGAATGGCGGAGACCTCCGCCTTCCTGCAGCAGGTCCGGGTGACGGGGAGCCGGGAAATCTCGTCCTTCACCGCTGCCGTCATCGCCATGGGCCGATCCTTCCATGCATCCGAAAAATACGGTCGTACGCGGCAGCCAGCAGCTCCGGATCGTGCCGCGGAGTGCCGTCCCTCCGGGCCACCGGTGCCAGCTCGACCGCGGCCCCGAAACGCCGGGCGGCGTCGGTCAGCGAGTCGCGGTCGGGCACGGCGGCCTCGTCGGCCAGCACCACGTCCAGGGCGAGTTTAGGGGCGTGTCGTCCCAAAACCTCCAAATGACGCTGCGGGGAGAAGCCCTCGGTTTCTCCGGGCTGCGGGGCGAGGTTCAGCGAGAGTACCCGGCGCGCCTTCGTCTCCAGGAGAGCGTCCAGCAGTTCGGGCACGAGCAGGTGCGGGATGACCGAGGAGAACCAGGAGCCGGGGCCGAGCACCACCCAGTCCGCATCCAGGACCGCCTCGACGGCCTCGGGTACGGCGGGCGGGTCGTTCGGCACCAGGTGCACGGACTGCACCTCGCCGGGGGTGAGCGCCACGGTCGCCTGGCCGCGGACCGTCTCGATCTCCTCCGGTCGGTCCGGGTCGTGCCCCTTGACCAGGGCCTGGAGCTCCAGGGGCACGGCGGACATGGGCAGCACGCGCCCCTGTGCGCCCAGCAGCTTGCCGACCAGGTCGAGCGCCTGGACGTGGTCGCCGAGCTGCTCCCACAGGGCGACGATCAGCAGGTTGCCCACCGCGTGTTCGTGCAGTTCGCCCTGGGACTGGAAGCGGTGCTGGATGACCCGGGCCCAGGTCTGGCCCCACTCGTCGTCCCCGCACAGCGCGGCCAGCGCCTTGCGCAGGTCGCCGGGCGGCAGCACGCCCAGCTCGTCGCGCAGCCGGCCGCTGGAGCCGCCGTCGTCGGCCACGGTGACGACGGCGGTGAGGTCGCCGGTGATCCGGCGCAGCGCGGCGAGCGAGGCGGACAGGCCCATGCCGCCGCCGAGGGCGACCACCTTGGGCTGGGCGCCCCGGCGGCGCGCCCGGCCACCCCGGGGCTCGGCGAGCCGGCCGCCGCGCCCTTCCGGGGTGACCCCGCGCAGCCTGCTGAGCCGCGACGTACGTCCGGTCATTCGCGTCCCATGTCCCGGTGCACGACCACCGTCTCCACGCCCTCGGCCGCGAGGCGCGCGGCGAGCTTCTCCGACATGGCGACCGAGCGGTGCTTGCCGCCCGTGCAGCCGACCGCGATGGTCACATATCGCTTGCCCTCGCGCCGGTAGCCGGTCGCGATGAGCTGGAGCAGCTCGGCGTAGCGGTCGAGGAACTCCTTCGCGCCGGGCTGGTTGAAGACGTACGAGGCGACCTCGTCGTTCAGGCCGGTGAACGGGCGCAGCTCGGGCACCCAGTGCGGGTTGGGCAGGAACCGGCAGTCGACGACGAGGTCGGCGTCGACGGGGAGGCCGTACTTGTAGCCGAACGACATCACGGTGGCCCGCAGCTCGGGCTCCTCCTCGCCGGCGAACTGGGCGTCCATCTTGGCGCGCAGCTCGTGCACGTTCAGGCTGGAGGTGTCGATCACCAGGTCGGCGTCGCCGCGCAGCTCGCGCAGCAGCTGACGCTCGGCGGCGATGCCGTCGACGATGCGGCCGTCGCCCTGGAGGGGGTGCGGGCGGCGCACGGACTCGAAGCGGCGCACCAGGGCCTCGTCGGAGGACTCCAGGAAGACGATCCGCCGGGTGACGCCTCTGCTGTCGAGGTCCGCGAGGGACTCGCGGAGGTTGTCGAAGAAGCGGCGGCCGCGGACGTCGACGACGACCGCGATCCGCGCCACGTTGCCCTGGGAGCGGGCGCCGAGCTCCACCATGGTGGGGATCAGGGCGGGCGGGAGGTTGTCGACGACGAACCAGCCGAGGTCCTCCAGACACTTCGCGGCCGTCGAGCGGCCGGCTCCGGACATGCCGGAGATGATCACCAGCTCGGGGATGGCCGTCTCGGGGACCCCGTTGCCTTCGACGCCCGTACCCACCTGTGCTCCGCTTTCCCGAGGCGCATCCTGCCGGGTGCGGTCCTCGCCGGTTTCCATGTGCGTTTCCCTGGGTGCCTGATCTCGCTGGACTGTGGGCTGCTTCTCGTGCTCGGTCATCTCTCCTGCCCCCGTCGCTCGTCCGGGGCGCCCGTGGGCACGGGCTCCCCTGGGGGACCCGCCGTCGTCTCGGGTGCCCCGTCTTCCACGTCATCCATGATCTCTCCAGTTGCCGTGTTCACGGCGGGCGCGGCCGGAGCCGCCTGGGCAAGGGCCACGGCGATGGTCTCGGCCGTTTTGCGGCCTATGCCCGGAACCTCGCAGATCTGGTCGATTGTCGCGGATCGCAGCTTCTTCACCGACCCGAAGTGCTTGATCAGCGCCTGTTTGCGGGTCTCGCCGAGCCCGGGCACATCGTCCAGGGGGCTCGAACGGAAGCGCTTGGCGCGCTTGGTCCGCTGGTAGGTGATCGCGAACCGGTGGGCCTCGTCGCGGACCCGTTGCAGCAGGTAGAGGCCTTCGCTGGTGCGGGGCAGGACGACCGGGTCATCGTCGTCCGGCAGCCAGACCTCCTCCAGGCGCTTGGCGAGGCCGCACACGGCGATGTCGTCGATGCCGAGCTCGTCCAGGGCCCGCTTGGCCGCCATGACCTGCGGTTTTCCGCCGTCGACGACGACCAGCTGCGGGGGGTAGGCGAAGCGCTTGGGGCGGCCGTCGTCCTCGGTGAAGGCGGTGGGTGTGCCGTTTCCGGCGGCGTCCGCGGTGCCGTTCGTGAGGTCGGGCTCGCCCTCGGCCCACTCGCCGGTCTTCTCCTTCTCGGCGAGGTAGCGCCGGAAGCGGCGGGTGATCACCTCGTGCATCGAGCGGACGTCGTCCTGCCCCCGGAAGCCCTTGATCTGGAAGCGCCGGTACTCGCTCTTGCGCTGCAGCCCGTCCTCGAAGACGACCATGGACGCCACCACGTCGTCGCCCTGGAGGTGCGAGATGTCGTAGCACTCGATCCTGAGCGGTGCGCTGTCCAGCTCGAGGGCGTCGGCGATCTCCTCCAGGGCGCGCGAGCGCGTGGTCAGGTCGGAGGCGCGCTTGGTCTTGTGCAGGACGAGCGCCTGCTGGGCGTTGCGCTGCACGGTCTCCATCAGCGCCTTCTTGTCGCCACGCTGGGGGATGCGCAGCGAGACGATCGATCTCCGGCGCCCGGTCAGCCACTCCTGCACCGGCTCCACCGGGTCGGGCAGGGCGGGGACGAGGACCTCCTTGGGGACGGCGTCGCCGCTCTCCTCCCCGTACAGCTGCTGGAGGGCGTGCTCGACGAGGGCGCCGGTGGTGATCTCCTCGACCTTGTCGGTCACCCAGCCGCGCTGACCGCGGACGCGACCGCCGCGGACGTGGAAGATCTGCACGGCCGCTTCCAGCTCGTCCTCGGCGACCGCGATCAGGTCGGCATCGGTCGCGTCCGCGAGTACGACCGCGTTCTTCTCCATGGCCTTCTTCAGGGCCTCGATGTCATCGCGCAGCCGGGCCGCCCGCTCGTACTCCAGCTCCTCGGCCGCCTCGGCCATCTGCTTCTCGAGGCGACGCAGGTAGGTGCCCGTACGGCCGGTCATGAAGTCGCAGAACTCCTCCGCCAGGCCCCGGTGCTCCTCGGCGTCGACCCGGCCGACGCAGGGGGCGGAGCACTTGCCGATGTAGCCGAGCAGGCAGGGGCGGCCGGTGCGGGCAGCGTTCTTGAAGACTCCGGTCGAGCAGGTGCGCACCGGGAAGACGCGCAGAAGCAGGTCGACGGTGTCCCGGATGGCCCACGCATGCGCGTACGGCCCGAAATAGCGCACGCCCTTCTTCTTGTGCCCGCGCATCACCTGCACGCGCGGGAACTCCTCGTTCATCGTCACCGCGAGGTAGGGGTAGCTCTTGTCGTCGCGGTACTTGACGTTGAACCGGGGGTCGAACTCCTTGATCCAGGAGTACTCCAGCTGCAGCGCCTCGACCTCGGTGGACACCACCGTCCACTCCACCGACGCGGCCGTGGTGACCATGCTCCGGGTGCGCGGGTGCAGTCCCGCCAGGTCCTGGAAGTAGTTGGCCAGGCGCTGGCGCAGGCTCTTCGCCTTTCCGACGTAGATCACCCGGCGGTGCTCGTCACGGAACCTGTACACCCCGGGAGAGTCCGGGATCTGTCCCGGCTTGGGGCGGTAGCTGGAGGGGTCGGCCATGTCTCACACCCTACTGGCGAGCAGTGACACTCCGGCGAGCCTGTGGACAACGCCCACAGGTCCTGCGGGGTGGCCGGCGGACACCCGCCCGAGGACACCGGTCGAAGCTCGGCCAAGAGGACGCCACGGTTGGGCATCAGGTGTTGTCGAGGCATGGTCAACACGCTTCAATGCGGGGGAACTCGGGAGGGCGGCGTACGGATGTGAAGAAGCCCGACGCCGACAGGGGGACCCGACACCCTGCGCGAATGGTCTGACCAGCCGTTGTGATCCAGCACAGAAAGGCCCCTGCATGCCGCACGCCACACAGCACGCGGACACCGCCGCCGACGCCGCCGAAGACGTCGCCGCCGCCGCGGAACTGGACACGGCCCTGCAAGGCGGCCCCTTCCACGTCGCGCTGCGCGCCGCGATAGCCGCCCGCGGACTGCCCCTGCAGCGCGTGCAGCACCATCTGTCGCGGTACGGCGTGAAGGTCGGCGTCACCAGTCTGAGTTACTGGCAGCAGGGCGCCCGGCGCCCCCAGCGCCCCGAGTCGCTGCGTGCCGTGCGGGCCCTGGAGGAGATCCTCCAGCTGCCCGAGGAGTCACTGATCCGGCTGCTCTCCGACACCGACGAGCGGGTCTCCGCGCGGCGCCGAGGGGCCCGCTCCTACCGTGCCGTCGTCGAGGCCTCGGGCGTCCTGGAACGGCTGCTCGCCGAGCTGGACACGCCCCTCGACGGCGGGCTGCACATGCTCGGGCACCACGAGCACGTACGGATCGGGGCGGGTCGCGAGCTCATGGGGTGCGAGTCGCACCACATCGTGCGCGCCCACCGGGAGGGCGTCGACCGCTTCGTGGCCGTCCACCACGGCGACCCCGGATGCGTACCGGAACGGGTGAGGGTGCACGCGCTGGAGAACTGCCGCACGGGACGCATCCGTTGGCACCACGAGACCGGGGTGCTCGTCGCCGAGCTGCTCTTCGACACCCGGCTGCGGGCCGGCGACACCTACCTCTTCCGCTACGGCGTCGAGGACGGCACCGCCGGCGCCTCGCGCGAGTACGTCCGCGGCTTCGGCCCCGCCGGCGGCCAGTACGCCCTCCAGGTGCGGTTCGACGAGAGCGCCCTGCCCGTGCGGTGCCACCGGTTCACCCAGCAGTCGGCGGCGGCCCCGCGCAGCGGCCGCCAGGAGCTGCCGCTCACGGACCGCCACCATTCGGTGCACCTCGTCGAGCCCCGGGTGCGGTCGGGGATCGTCGGCATCGGCTGGGACTGGGAGTCGTAGTGCTTCGTCAGGTACTGCCGGGGATCCTCCGGCGGATCAGGCTCCCGGCCCGGCCACGATCCTGCCGTTCTCGGTCCTGACCGGGAGCTCGCTCAGCGGCACGGTGGCCGGGGCGTGCAGCACCTCGCCGGTCGTGGCGTCGAACTCGCTGCCGTGGCAGGGGCAGACGAGTTTCGTCCCCTCCAGCTTGTTGATGGGGCACGCCGCGTGCGTGCAGATCGTGCTGTACGCCTTCAACGAGCCGTCCTCGGCCCGGCTGACCACCACGTTGTGATCGCGGTACAGCCTGGCGCTGCCCTTCGTGACCTCGGTCTCCGCGCCGAGCTCGACCGGCGCGGTGGGCGCACCGGCCGGCGCCCCGCCACCCGGGGAACAGGCCGCGAGCCCGAGCCCGGCGACCGGCGCGAGGGCTGCGCCTCGCAGGACGGTGCGGCGGCTCGGGGTGGGGCGGGCGGGCATGGGGGTCTCCACTGGTCGGGGGCTCAGGGGCGCTTCAGGGATGGTTCGGGTGCAGGTCAAGGGTGCCTGGGTGCAGGTCAGGGGTGGTGCCTGCCGACGATAGCGGCCGGTGATCGAGCGGGGGCGCCTGGGGTGGGTTCGGGATCCCGGCGTAAACGCTTGCGCAAGCGTTTACGTCCGCCGCCGAATGGGATACGGTCCCGGCCAGAAGACGCGCATCGGACCGCAGCGGGCGCGCTCGGGAGGGAACCCATGCCAACCATGGCCGACGTGGCACGCAGCGCCGGTGTCTCCGTCGCGACCGTGTCCCATGTGCTGAACGGCACCCGGCCGGTGCTCCCGGGGACCCGTCAGGCCGTCCTGGACGCCATCGACGAACTCGGCTACACCCCGAACACCCTCGCCCGCTCCCTGGTGACCTCCCGCACCCGTTCCATCGGCCTCGCGGTGTCGGCCATCAGCAATCCCTACTTCACCGAGATCCTCCAGGGCGTCGAGGCGACCGCCCTGGAACACGGCTACAGCCTGCTCATCGCCGATCCGCACGACGACCCGCAGCACGAGCGCAAGGTCGTCCAGCTCCTGCACGAACGACGCGTGGACGGCCTGATCGTCGCGCCCTCGGCCAACCCGCGCGAACTCGTCACCTATCTGCATCGCCACAACGTCCCGACCGTGCTCCTGGACCGCCTGGTCGACCAGCCGGGGACCAGCGCGCCGCGCTTCGACCAGGTCTGCGCCGAGAGCGCTGAACCGGTGGCCCGGCTGGTGACCCATCTCGCCGGCCTCGGCCACCGCCGGATCGGCCTGGTCGCGGGCCGTCGCGGGCTCAGCACCACCGGCGAGCGCATCACCGGCTACCGCCACGGTCTCGCGGCCGCCGGGCTCCCCTACGACGAACGTCTCCTCGTACACGGCGACTCCGAGTCGGCCGGCGGCGAGCAGGCCACGGCGACTCTGCTGTCCCTCGCCGTGCGGCCCACGGCGCTCGTCACCGCCAACAACGCGATGACCATCGGCGCGCTGCGCGCCCTGCGCGAGCACGGCCTGTCCGTACCCGACGACATCGCGCTGTGCTGCTTCGACGACTTCGCCTGGGCAGACCTCTTCTCGCCCCGGCTCACCGCGATCGCCCAGCCCAGCAAGGACGTCGGCGCCCAGGCCGTGCAGGTCCTCCTGGAGCGCCTCACCGCGCCGGACCGGCCCGCCCGGACCGTGCGGCTGCCCTGCACCTTCGTCCACCGCACGTCCTGCGGCTGCCCCGAGCAGTCCGAGAAGTCCGACAAGGCCGAGCGCCGAACCGCCCAGAAGGGACCCGTCTCGTGATCGTCGTCGCCGGTGAGGCCCTGATCGACCTGGTACCGCAGGGCCCGGGTGCCCTCGCCGGCCTGCAGCCGGCCCTCGGCGGCGGCCCGTACAACACAGCCGTCGCGCTCGGCCGCCTGGGCTCGCCCACGGCCTTCTGCTCCCGTACCTCCCACGACGCCTTCGGCGAGGCCCTGCTCGACGGGCTGCGCAAGGCCGGGGTGGATGTCTCGGCGGTACAGCGCGGCACGGAGCCGACCACTCTGGCGGTCGCCACGATCGACGGGAACGGCTCGGCCGCCTACTCCTTCTACGTCGACGGCACCGCCGACCGCCTGTTCACCACCCCCGACCGCCTCCCCGCCGGAGCACGCGCGGTGTCGTTCGGCACCTGCTCCCTGGTCCTGGAGCCGGGGGCGAGCGCCTACGAGAAGCTGATGCGCAGCGCGGCCGCGCAGGGAGTGTTCACCGCGCTCGACCCCAACATCCGGGCCGGGCTGATCCCCGACGCGGACGCCTACCGGGCCCGGTTCGCCGACTGGCTGCCGTCGGTGACGCTGCTCAAGCTCTCCGAGGAGGACGCCCGGTGGCTGGGCGGCACCCCGCGCGAGTGGCTGGCCGCGGGTCCCGCGGCGGTTGTGATGACCCGGGGTGGCGACGGGCTGACCGTCTTCACCGGGGACGGCGCGGAACACTCCGTGCCGGGCGAGCAGGTCGCCGTGGTGGACACGATCGGCGCCGGCGACACGGTGAACGCGGCCCTGCTGCACGGCCTGTCCACCTGGGACGCCCTGTCCTCCGACGCACTCAGGGCCCTCGGCGACGACGGCTGGACACGACTGCTGCGGTTCGCGGCACGCGCGGCGGCGATCACCTGCTCCCGTGCGGGCGCGGAGCCGCCGTACGCGTCGGAACTGGGTGAGCTGTAGGGCGGCTGACTGTGCAACGGGCGGGGGCCCCCCGGGGGGTGCCCCCGGGGGCCCCCCCAACCCGGGTTTTTTGGGGGGGGGTGGGAGGCCGGGGGGGGCCCCCCCCGCGTGAGT